>QGUT01000046.1 GCA_003242255.1 Bacillota bacterium | reverse complement strand
TAGAGAGGTCTTGAGCAAAGTAGCGTACAAGACGGGATTAGTCCACAACACCACTTTGAGTGAGATGAGCGGCAACAGCGTGTATCTGAAGATGGAGAATCTCCAGAAGACGGGTTCCTTCAAGATCAGAGGGGCTTACAACAAAATCGCTCACCTCACGGAAGAAGAAAAACAAAGGGGGGTAATTGCTTCTTCTGCCGGCAACCACGCCCAGGGAGTCGCCCTCGGAGCCACGTCTTACGGCATAAAGTCGACCATAGTCATGCCCCAAAACGCACCTCTTTCTAAAGTTTCTGCTACCAGGAAGTACGGCGCAGAAGTAGTGCTACACGGCGTAATATACGACGAAGCCTATGCGATGGCGAAGAAAATCCAGGAGGAAACCGGGGCAACTTTCATTCACCCTTTTAACGACCCATATGTAATTGCGGGCCAGGGCACTATCGGACTGGAGATATTGGAAGATTTGCCGGATGCTGACGCGGTGCTGGTGCCCATAGGCGGCGGAGGTTTGATATCCGGGGTCGCCATAGCCGTAAAAAGCTTAAACCCGAAAATCAAAGTCATCGGGGTCCAGACCAAGAACGTGCCCTCCATGGCAGTGTCAATTTCGAAAAACGCCGTGACCACGGTGGATGGAGCTCCCACGATAGCCGATGGCATAGCGGTGAAGACCCCAGGGGATCTGACCTTTGAGATAGTGCAAAAATACGTGGACGACATAGTCACGGTAGATGAAGACGAAATCGCCAGCGCCATCCTCCTCTTGCTGGAAAGGGCCAAAGTGGTGACGGAAGGCTCGGGAGCGGTGCCTGTAGCAGCCATACTGAACCGCTTGACCAACATGAAGAATAAAAAAGTGGTAGCCATATTGAGCGGCGGCAACATCGACGTGAACGTTCTGGCAAGAGTGATCGACAAGGGCCTTGTAAAGAGCGGAAGGAAAGTATTTATGGACACTTTCATTCCGGACAGGCCGGGCACCCTGTGTAAGCTGCTGAACCTGATAGCCGAAACCGGAGCCAACGTGCTGTCGGTGACGCATACCCGTTCCACCAAAGAAGTGCCCATGGGCTATGCGAAAGTGGAGCTTGAATTGGAGACATCGGACGAAGAACACATCTACAGGTTAAAAGATGTGCTCATAAGGCACAATTACAGCATAAATATTCAATAAACTTAAAAAGAAAGGAGGAATGGCAACATTTGGATATTTTTGACATCATTGGGCCTGTGATGATAGGTCCGTCCAGTTCCCACACGGCGGGTGCCGTAAGGCTTGGGAATCTCGCGAGAAGTATCTTGGGAGAGGAACCAAAAAAGGCGAAGATTACCCTGTTTAATTCCTTCGCCAAGACGGGCCGCGGCCATGGGACGGACAAGGCGGTCATCGCAGGGCTCCTGGGCTTTATGCCCGATGACGAACGCATAAAGACTGCCTTCGAAGAGGCGCACGAGAGAGGACTTCAATATCAATTATTTGCCGAAGAAAGCGGCGAAGGTCTCCACCCCAATACGGTGAGCTTTGAACTCGAAGGGGCTACGAAAAAAACCCAGGTCACCGGCTGTTCGATCGGTGGAGGCAGAGTAAAGGTTACCGCCATCGATGGTTTTGAAGTGGAGCTTTCGGGGGACTACCCGACGATCATCACCGTTCACAAGGACAGGCCCGGCATAGTGGCCCTCGTTACCGCCCTTTTGGCGGAAAGGGGCATCAATATCGCCCAGATGCGGGTTTCCCGGAAGAAAAAGGGCCAGGAAGCTCTGATGATGATAGAAAGCGACGAAAAACTGCCGGGAGAAATAAAAGAGGTTTTGGGAAATATTAAAGATATATACCGTGTGATAACATTTTCTGAGTAAAGGTGAAGAAGATGATCAGTACTATAGAAGAACTGGTGGCAACGGCAGAAAAGAGAGGATGTAAGATCTCGACTTTGGTCAAAGAACTGGAAGCAAAATCTACGGGAAAGAGCGAGGAAGAGCTATTCCAGCGGATGCGATCTTTCCTTCAGGTAATGAAAGAAGCAGCAGACAAAGGTGTAAGTCAAGAAATCCGCTCGGTGAGCGGAATTACCGGCGGAGAAGGTCTGAAGATGTGGAATGCCGTCGACCGGAGCCTTTTGGGACGCACGGCGGCGATGGCTGCTGCGAGAGCCATGGCTGTATCTAATGTCAACGCCTCTATGGGGAAAATCGTAGCTGCACCTACAGCCGGTTCCTGCGGCATACTGCCGGGAGCTATTCTGACGGTGGGCGAAAGACTCTCCAAGACCGAGGACGAAATGGTGGACAGCCTTTTTACCGCTGCTGCCGTGGGGAAAATAATTGCCCTGCATGCTACCCTTTCCGGTGCCGAGGGAGGTTGTCAGGCGGAGTGCGGGTCAGCCTCTGCTATGGCTGCCGCAGCTGTAGTGGAACTGGCCGGGGGAACTCCCAGGCAGGCGGCCCATGCCGTAGCTATGGCTTTGAAAGCGGTGATGGGGCTCGTGTGCGATCCGGTGGCGGGACTGGTAGAAGTGCCCTGCGTCAAGCGCAACGCCATGGGAGCGGTGGAGGCTATTTTGGCTGCAGATATGGCGATGGCCGGCATTGAGAGCGTCATTCCCGCCGACGAAGTTATAGAGGCTATGAAGGAAGTCGGTTGCATGATGTCCTACAAGCTCAGGGAAACAGCCATGGGCGGTGTAGCTGCAACGCCCACAGGCAAAAAATTAAGCGAAAAGATCTAAGGAGGTTATAGGATGAAAAGCTTTAATTTGGGTCTGCTTCCCAGGCTCGTTGTTGCAATTATTCTGGGTATACTCATAGGTTCCTTTCTTCCCGAACCTGTAGTGAGGGTACTCGTTACCTTCAACTCCATATTTGGTAATTTCCTCTCTTTCGTGATACCGCTCATAATAGTAGGTTTTGTGGCGCCCGGTATAGCAGAACTAGGCGCCGGTGCCGGCAAGTTGCTCTTCATAACGACAGCAATAGCGTATATTTCCACCTTGATCAGCGGCTTTTTCGCTTTCGGTGTTTCCACAACCTTGCTGCCCGGTATTGTCCAGCAGAGCAGCCAGTTTGCGGCGAGTAACCCGGAAGAGGCTCTGTTACAGGGATTCTTTACTATTGACATGCCACCAATCATGGGTGTTATGTCCGCACTGATCATAGCGTTCATCCTCGGCATCGGCATGGCTGCCATAAAAGAAAAGACCCTGTATAACTTCATGTCAGAATTCCAGCAGATCATCCAGATGGTAATCACGAATGTGATAATTCCCTTACTGCCGGTTCATGTTTGCGGTATATTTGCCAATATGACCTATGCGGGAGAAGTTGCGAGGATTCTGTCGGTGTTCGGCAAGGTCTTCGTGATAGTCATAGCCTGTCACCTCATTATAATACTGTTCCAGTTTACCGTGGCCTGCCTCTACAGCGGAAAGAGTTTAATAACGTGCCTCAAGAACCAGATACCCGGTTACTTGACGGCAATCGGCACCCAGTCCTCGGCAGCCACCATCCCGGTAAACGTGGAATGCGCGAAGAACAACGGCGTCTCGCAGGGTGTGAGGGAATTCGTGGTTCCCTTGTGCGCCACCATCCACCTTTCCGGCAGCACCATCACCCTAACTACCTGCGCCATTGCGGTAATGATGCTCAGCGGTATGCCGGTGACTTTAGGCAAAATGGCAGGTTTCATATTAATGCTCGGCATCACCATGGTCGCAGCGCCCGGCGTTCCCGGCGGCGCGGTGATGGCGGCTTTAGGAATTCTCGAGAGCATGCTGGGCTTCGGCGAAGCGGAACTTGCCCTGATGATCGCGCTGTATCTTACGCAGGATAGCTTCGGAACAGCTTGCAACGTATCCGGCGACAACGCCATAGCTCTCATAGTCGACAAGATAGCTCAGCGCATGAACCTCAAGACCGCCTAAAAATAATACCTGCCCTTGTTGTCCACCCCCCCGGAATGTTAAAATAATACCGGGGGGTTTTACTATGTCTAAAACGGGACTTTTATCGCTGATCTGGGACGGAGAAAGCCTCAATATGCTGGATCAGAGGCTTTTGCCCTGCGAGATCAGGTACAGCAAAAAAACGACAGTTCAGGAAATATGGGAGAGCATAAGGACCTTGGAAGTGAGGGGAGCTCCTGCTATCGGGATTGCGGCAGCTTACGGCCTTTACTTTGCAGCCCGGGAGGCGCCGGAAACGGACTTTGATTCTTTCTGGAAATACGTCAAGGAAAAGTCGGATTACCTGGCAACGGCAAGGCCCACGGCGGTGAACCTCTTCTGGGCG
This sequence comes from Bacillota bacterium, assembly GCA_003242255.1. Taxonomy (GTDB): domain Bacteria; phylum Bacillota; class Thermosediminibacteria; order Thermosediminibacterales; family Thermosediminibacteraceae; genus Fervidicola. The sequence goes on along the minus strand of QGUT01000046.1, from coordinate 6,702 downwards.
CTTCAACGGATGGAGAAAAAGGTGCTGGAGTCAAAGCACCTTCCCATTTCGGAAATCAAAGGGCTTCTCAGGGAAGAGGCCGAGGCCATCCACCGGGAAGATGAGGAGATCTGCCGCAAAATCGGCGAGCACGGCTTGACCCTTCTGCACGACGGAGCCGGCATCATCACCCACTGCAATGCGGGACAGCTGGCCACTGCCCGGTACGGGACGGCTACGGCGCCGATTTACCTCGCCCACGAAAAAGGATGGAAGGTGAGGGTATTTGCCGATGAGACGAGGCCTGTAAACCAGGGTTCCCGCCTTACGGCTCTCGAACTCATGCAGGCGGGCATCGACGTGACCTTAATCTGCGACAACATGGCCGCTATGGTGATGTCGAAAGGCTGGGTCGACGCGGTAATCGTGGGGTGCGATAGAGTCGCGGCCAACGGCGACACCGCCAACAAGATAGGCACTTTCGGCCTTTCAATTCTGGCGAAATATTTCGGCATTCCTTTTTACGTCGCCGCTCCTACGCCGACGATAGACCTTAACACAAAGACGGGCAAAGACATCCCGATAGAAGAGCGAAACCCGGAAGAAGTGACCTGCAGCTTCGGGAAAAGGACAGCTCCCGAGGGAGTTAAAGTTTACAATCCGGCCTTTGATGTAACTCCGGCCGAAAACATAACGGCCTTTATCACCGAAAAGGGGATCATCTATCCGCCCTTTGAAGAAAATATAAGGATTGTGTTGAACAGTTAAAAAATTCAAGACCTTTTGAGGTCTTTTTTTTTCAGATTTTTATATGTTATATTTAATGTAGGGGCGATATTGCCAGTTTTTTAGGGAAAAATAAATCTGTAATGTACTTTGGGGGGGAATGGTATGGAAAAGTACGGAGTTATCATGGCAGGAGGGGGAGGGACCCGCTTTTGGCCTTTGAGCCGAACCTCTACTCCAAAACAATTTTTGAACATAACCGGCGAAGATACCATGATAAACGACACGATAAAAAGGATAAGGGATATCATTCCGCCTGAAAAAATTCTGATAGTCACCAACAAGGCCCAGGAAAAGATGCTGAAAAAGGTGATATGCGAGGATATTCCCCGCGAAAATATTCTGCTGGAGCCGGTGGGCAGGAACACGGCTGCCTGCATCGCTTACGCTTCCCTGGTGATAAAAAAGAGAAGCGGCGATGCGGTGATGGGAGTTTTCCCCTCGGACCATTATATTAAAAACGCTCATGAATTTCAGAGGGTTTTAAACGCGGCCTTCAGCCTTGCCGAAGAGTCAGACATGTTGGTGACCATGGGCATTACCCCCACCTTTCCGTCTACCGGCTACGGTTACATAAACTTCGATAGGGAAAGGTTACTCCAAGCCGGAGATAAAACTGCCTACGAAGTGATAGAATTTGTAGAAAAGCCGGATGTGGCAAAGGCAAAAGCTTATATCGAAAGCGGGAACTACCTCTGGAACAGCGGTATGTTCGTCTGGAAGACGTCCGTGATATTGGCCAATTTCGAAAGATTCCTCCCCAGACTTTACGGCAGGTTGATCGAGGTGGAAGAATATATAGGTACGCCTCGGGAAAAGGAAATTATGGAAAAGCTTTACCCGTCGCTGCCAGACATTTCGATCGACTACGGCATAATGGAAAGGGCAGTGAATGTGGCAGTAATTCCCGGCGATTTTGGGTGGAGCGACGTCGGAAGCTGGGATTCTCTAGGGAGCGTAATTCCGCCGGATGAAAACGGTAATATCACCAGAGGGGATTTCGTAGAGATTGGAACGAAAAACAGCATAATTTATTCGAACGGGCGGTTGATCGCGGCCATAGGGCTCGAAGATATGATAGTCGTAGAAACCGCCGATGCGCTATTAGTGTGTCCCAAGAAAAAGGCCCAGGAAGTCAAGAAGGTAGTGGAACTTCTCAAGAAAATGGGCAGAAAGGACCTGCTGTGATGAAGAAAAAGGCAAAATATGCCTTTTATGTAACAGCTGCCGCAATAATAGCTGCAGTTGCCTTCAGGTCATATTTATGGTTGAGCAACGGCGAAGCCAGGGAAACGGCTCAAATAGAAGAGCCGATCCCTGCGGAGCCCGTTGCCTACTCTCTGGGCAATTTTATTGCTGCCCAAAAAATCCCTGATACGGACGTGAGGGTCATACTTAAGGTTACCTTAGAAAAATTTGACGACGATTCGATTTCTGTGGCAGAGGTCGAAGAAATACCCACCTGGGTTCACCGGTACAGAGAAAAGGGGAAAATGAGATAAGTGGTGGAATTGGGAGAAAAGCCGTCGACGCTAAAAAATTAAATTGACGCTCATATATCCCCCTTTTGGAAAATATTTTATTAAAAAGCGACTAAAAAAAGGGGGATATACATGGGCAGAATTCGGGTGAAGTTTCCCGATAGTAAGGTTGTTTTAATCTTCCTCTTTGTCGTTGTCGCAGCTGGCCTTATATTAAATATTACATCAGAGAGGACCTTCGGAGTTTTTTGGTTTTATGCCCCCCTGTCTGGCCGGACCATAGTTATAGATCCGGGTCACGGCGGGATAGATGGCGGGGCCTACCACAGCGACGGTACTTTAGAAAAGCACATAAACCTCTCGGTCGCCCTGAAACTCAAAAGCGCATTGGAGAGAAACGGCGCAAAAGTGGTGCTTACCCGAACTAAAGATGAGGCCCTTGACCACAGGAACAACAAGAGCAAATCCCGGCACAGGAGAGATCTCATTGCCCGGGCTGACATCATAAACGAAGTAAATCCCCACGTTTACATAAGCCTTCACGTTAACGCCGAGAAAAATTCTCCGGCTACCCGCGGTCCCATGGTTTTTTATTACCAGTCCAGCCAGGAAAGCCGGCGGCTGGCAGAACTGATCCAGGCCCGCCTCGAAGAAGTTTACCAATCGGCAGGCCAAAAGGTGAGGAAGAGAAATCCAAACCCCAATTCTACCCTTTTCCTCCTCTGCAATACCAGGCCTCCGGGGGTTATAGTAGAATTGGGGTTTATAACCAACGAGAGCGACCGGCGACTTCTTAAAAATCCTGATTTTCAGAGCAAATTGGCCGATGCCATAGCCATGGCCTTAAGAGAATATTTTTGATGGCCTTATTTTTTTGTGCTATAATAAGTTAGTACTGTTAAAAACTTAAGATCGGGTGGTTGCATGAGATACGATTTAAAAAAGGAAATACTAGACTGGGTAAAGTCCATAGCCATTGCGCTGCTGATTGCGCTTGTAATAAGGAATTATGTGTTCGAGCCCATGATAGTGCCCACCGGTTCTATGATACCGACGATCCAGATTGGCGACAGGATCTTCGTAAATAAATACATTTACCGTTTTCAGCCAATTGAAAGAGGCGATATAGTGGTATTCAAGTACCCCGACGATCCCAAGCAGACCTTTGTAAAAAGAGTGATAGGGATTGGCGGCGATATAATCGAGATCAAAGATGGCCAGCTCTACCTCAACGGGGATGTGGTGGAGGAGCCCTATTTGAAAGAACCGATGATCGGCGATTTCGGCCCCTATGAGGTCCCAGAGGGGAATTATTTCGTGATGGGAGACAACAGGAACAATTCAAAGGACAGCCGTTTTTGGGAAAATATGTATGTTCCCAAAAAGCTCATTTTGGGCAAGGCGGTCTACAGGATATGGCCGCCGGATCGAATAGGGAAATTGGAATAAAAAAATACAGCCGCTTTTTAGCGGCTGTATTTTTTTAGAATGCCTTGTACGCCTCTTTTTTGGCTCCGCATATTGGGCATTGGTCCGGTGCTTCGTCCAGTACCGTATGACCGCATATGGGACATATGTAAACGGCTTTCATTTCCATGTCCTTGCCCTGTTTGGCCGCATCCTGGGCCTGTTTGAATAGTTTGGCGTGGATTTTTTCAGCCTCCAGGGCATAGTGGAAGGACCTTTCCGCGCCCGATTCGTTTTGGAACTTTGCTGCATTGAGGTAAACGGGGTACATCTGCTCCACTTCATGCAGTTCGCCCATGATAGCCCCTTCCAGGTTCTCGACAGTGTTTCTGCCGCCGAAAACACCACCGGCAGCTACCGTAGCATCGCCCAAGTTTCCATCGATTTCGTTGAAATGATTACGGGCGTGTACCTGTTCGGCGTAAGCGATAGCTTTAAAAAGCCTTGCTATGTTTTTGAAACCTTCTTTTTCGGCCACTTCACTCCAGATGAGGTACCTCATGTGGGCCATGCTCTCGCCGCCGTAGGCAGAGCGCAAAAAATCAGCAGTCATTGCATTTTTTACCGCCATTGCCATACCTCCCACAGTTTTGTTCAATTTATATGATGATCAAATTCTTGCCTGACGATTCATTTCCACAATAAATTTATTCTATTTTTGCCCTAATTTTTCCTGCTCAGTTGCGTGGAAAATTTTAAAAGATTTTTTTAATATAAATGGGCAGTTTCATAAATCTAATAATTTTATAAAAACTTACTCTTTTAAGAAGGAGTTTTTGCCTTAATGTAGAAATATTAAATAGTAACCGATTACCATAAGTATTGTAGAAAAAACTATGACAACATTAATAACAATAATAGGTAATCGGTTTCCCAAAAATAGTGTAGGTGTTATTGTGTAATTTTTTCACTAAATTGAGTAGAGGAGGGGATAATCGGGAGCCAAAATTGCAAAAATGGCTAAACCAATTAGCATCCGGAAGAATCAAAAGAGGAGGATATGAGATGTGGAAAAGTAGGGCAAAGAAACTCACATTGTTGCTCCTTATCGTCATGGTTGCGACCTTAACTCTAAGCGCTTGTGGGTCCAGTTCCAATCAGAGTTCCTCGGGGAATAATTCTACAACAGAAGAAAAACACTTTGAGTTGAAAATTGCCGGCATAAAAACTGAAGATGATCCGGCTACTCTGGCCATGGAGAAATTCGCAGAAATTGTAAACAATAATCCAGAAGCCAACATAACCATAAAGACTTTTCCCAACAGCGTTCTTGGTTCTACCAATGATATGCTCAGTGGTATGCCCACTGGAATAACAGATTTGTTCTACAACACTCTGTCCTGCTACAGTTGGCTTGATGGTGCTAAAAAATTCAATGCTATAATCGTTCCTTTTATTTGGGATAGTCAGGACGAATTAGAAGCTTTCTTAGAGTCTGATATTGCTAAGCAATGGTTTGATGAAGCTGCGGAAGCAACTGGAGTCCGCGTGTTGGTGGCCGCAGGAGAGCTTCCGCCCAGGCAATTGACGGCTAACAAACCGATAAAAAATGCGGACGATTTCAAAGGTTTGAAAATCAGGACTGCTGAATCGGCGTTAGTCCAGCAGACGATGAAAAAGTTAGGGGCTACCCCTGTCGTAATTCCGCTATCCGATTTGTATTTGGCTTTAAGGCAAGGAACGGTAGAAGCTCAGGAGAATAATTTTGTCACTGTAAAGAACAACAGCTTGTATGAAGTGCAGAAGTATTTCATGAAAACAGACTACATTAGGGACGTTTCGGCTATATTCATAAGCGAAAATATATGGAAGCAGTTGTCGCCAAAGCAGCAACAGATCTTGCAGGGAGCTGCCATGGAAGCTGTGAAGTACGAAGAACAACTAATAAAAGAAAATATGGAAGAGATTATGAAGTTCTTGAATGAAAAGATGACCTATGTAGACATTGATATAGATTCAATCAAGAATAAGCTAGGAGAAGAATTTTATCGTGAACTTGACCGGGGAGGAACTCTTTGGCCTACAGGAACTATAGATCAAATTTTGGAATTCAAGGCCAATTATAAAGCGAACTCTTAATATGTTTTGCAAAGTCTATGCTTTTTATAGGCATAGACTTTGCAAACCTTGTTATAAGGAGGTAAAAAAATTAATGGCCATACTTATCATATTTCTTGTAATGTTTTCTTTCATGTTTCTTGGCCTGGATATTTTTATATCTATGGCCGTCGCGGGGTCCGCGTATCTTATTTTTACTGGAAACGGCCCACTTAGTATGATACCAAATAACATGGTAAACGGGGTCTCCAACGTATCTTTGCTTGCCATCCCCTTTTTTATCCTAGCAGGGGAATTCATGAATGTATCAGGGATGACGGATGAACTTTTAGATTTTTCGCTTTTTTTCATCGGTAGAATTAAAGGAGCTCTTGCACAAGCGTGTATTTTTGTCAATGCCATATTTTCTCTAGTCTCAGGTTCCGGTCCTGCCGATGCAGCGGCGATTGCCCCTATACTGCTGCCCAAAATGAAAGAAGAGAGTTATCCAGAAGATTTTTCTGCAGCTTGCAACGCTGCCGGCGCCGTATTGGGACCGATTATACCGCCTGGTATACCAATGGTTTTTTTGGGATTAATTACAAATTTGTCCATAGGTAGGTTGTTTCTTGGCGCAATGATTCCGGGCATATTGATGGCTTTATCTATGGCGGTTATTGTAGCCTTTAAAGTGCGCAAAATGGACTTAAAACCGCACCACAGCGATATGTCGCTGAAAAGATTTTTTAAAATTCTCCGCAAGTCGTGGGTCCCGCTGTTAGCTCCAGTCATTATTTTTGTAGGCGTTTTTACAGGAATGGCAACGGTCACAGAAATTGCCATTCTTGCTACAGCATACGTATTATTTGTGGGCATCTTTGTTTATAAAAAAATAACGTGGAAAAATTGTTTTCAGGCATTTAAAAATACCGCCATGCTTTCTGCTTCCATT
>QGUT01000204.1 GCA_003242255.1 Bacillota bacterium | reverse complement strand
TTAACCGGGTCAATCCCGGTCCCCCAGTCACTCTCGATTCGCCCCAGGTAGTAAATTCCGGCGAAGTCCTTCATCCACACTAGGTCGTTTTCCTTCATCTGAAAGAGGAAGGGTGTCGCCGCCCGCGCCCACTGGGCGTTTTTCGAGTATATCGCCTTTGCCTTTTCCCAGTAGTCTTCTTTGGAAGACGGCCGGCCACTTATGCGCCAGCCGATTCCGACAACCCCCTCTTCAAGGCAGAGTTTCACCGGGTCTTGCCCATCCGCAAAAGGCCGCACGTCGACCTGCCAGACGTTTACGCTTTTTGCATCAATACTCAAGACTCGCGACCTCCCCTCTCGCCAGTCTACCCTTTTATTATCTTTCTTGCACCGCTTTGTTCCATTATCTCCACGACGCGGGCCGCATTTTTTTCCGGCACCTCCAGACTGACCAGGATGCCGTAACCGGCTTCGTCCTCGAAGGCGTCGGTATAGGGCTCTTTCTCCCCAAGACCTTCCCGCTCGGTTTTTATGTCGATGATCTCGCCGGGGTCTTGTTCAAAATCAGTCTCCGACTTAACCATATCGGTGATGATCATATCCTTTCTTTTAAAGCCCATATTTTCCAAAGAGTCCACCAGGGCACCCACCTGATCCTGCCTCGGCATCACCGCCGTAATCCTCATAAAAACACCTCCAAAAGTATTTTCCCGAAAAATTTTCGGGCTTATTCCGGCTAAAAGGCAAGTTTCTTTGTAACCCTTTATCAATTGACTAATTATGCTAATATTTGGTATGATGGGCATAGATTATTCTATCAATCATCGGGAGTAACCAACAGTGGGGGAGGTCTTAAAATGAGTGAAAATTTTTTAAAAAAGAACGGTTTGGTCACATTCGTGATTTTTACTCTAATTATTAATGTGTTTCCCGCCGTTGACCCTTGCAGATTCTATACCGAATTATGACAATATCAAACTTCTTTTTACGGGGCCGTTTGCAGATTACGGTCCTTTTGGAGATGCTGATCCTGTAATAATAAACGACGTCCTCAGGTTCATACTGACACCGCAAAAGGAAGGGCCGTTTATTCTGGACGGTAGGGTATACCTTCCCATGCGCCTCGTTTTTCAAATCCTCGGCTACGATGTAAAATGGCAAAAGGACAATCCCATCATCAAGATTTCGAAAAACGATGAAGAAATTGCAGTAGACCGGGTCGGAAAAACAGTTCAAAAAGGAGAACAAAAAATTTCCGCGCCGATGCTTTTAGTAAACGACCGGTATTACATAGCCTTGCGGGCCTTTTCCGAGGTGACGGGAGATGATATCCGCTGGGAAAACGACACACGGACCGTGATTTATAAGATGAAAGGTGCAAAAGGGGTACTTCCACCTGTTAGGATAGCGGATATAAAATATAAAGATACCAGGGAATCTTACAGATATGCCGTCAACAATCAAATATATGAGGCAACCTTAGAGGGAAATGAGATAACTTATACTCTAAAAAATACTTCGGGAGTTACCATTGCAAAAGATAGCTTGATAAGACTTTCCGACACATGGAATCTGGGGGAAAACAAAAAAGCATCTATTCCCGGCGGAGGAGTCACGGTCAGAGGATATGACGCATATAAGAGAGAACTAAAGCCGGGCGACTTAACGAGTGAGCAGGAAATTTTTACAGCATATGGTAACTATGTGATACTGATTTTCGGTGTAGCGGGGAAAGATGAGTATGTAAATCGGGTAAGCTCCTACCCACTGCCGCCCGACACTGCAGGGTGGGAGTAGAGCCTATGTCATGATGAAAATCTACAGGGCAGGAGGTAAAAATTATGTCCGGGGTCGATGGATATTATCCTCCGCCGAGAATAAGTTTTTCACACCGCATCGGGGTTAGTAAATTGCTTATCGTGTTCTTGATCGCGATATTGTTTTTATATTTTTTTTACACATACCCTCGAAGATGCGTTGTTGAGATGGAAGGAATTAAGTTTAAATCGGGGGACGGCTCCTTTGAGGAAAAAGTTTTGATCAAAATCGACGGGTGGTATTCCAAAAAACTGAGGAGACACGAATTCCAAGGTTCCATATTTATAAACGATAACGAACTTCATGAGGTAAATTTGAAGTTTGATAAGTACGGAAACAGCTCAATTATTTCATACAGAAAAGATGAAGGCAAATATGATTTTTTCGGGGAAATGTTTGTCGACGGACGTTTTAAAAAACTGGCTATATGCGTTTTTGAAGAGGATATAGAAAGAGCCGCATCGCATTGGAGCAGTAAAGGCGGATTGGTGATAGCAGCTCCCGCAGGAAATAGAGACGAAGCGTTAAAGATTGCAATGGAGCTTATGGGAAAAAAATATAAGATTAACCTGGAATAAACGGTATTAAAAAAAGCAGGTTGAAATATGTTCCAACCTGCTTTTGAATTGCTCTTGCCATTCTTTAGCCTTTATATATCCACTTTATTGTCCAGAAGGTATAACGTGACTATAAAGAGGCATAAATGTACTAGCACTTCGAAAATGAGACCGGCTACATTCACCGAAACCGTCACCGGTATTGTGCTTATATGTTGTCCGTTGATTTCATTTACTACCGTCCCTATATGGAGCATCAGATTATACGGAAAGACCTTTGGATCAAGTCCAATTTTTTGTGTAAAAATCCCTCTAGTTAGAACCAAGTGTTTCTATCACCACCGCTTGGCTTATTATACCGCCTCCGACCCTTTAGGTGTTAAGGATACACTATCACTGGGCTTT
>QGUT01000203.1 GCA_003242255.1 Bacillota bacterium | reverse complement strand
CTACTCCGTATAGTTCCTTGATTTGTTCGTGAATGTCTCTGGTGCTCATCCCTTCGGCATACAAAGATATAACCTTTTCTTCAATGCCAGAAACATCTCTTGAGTATTTAGGTACTATTTTAGGATTGTATTCTCCTTTGCGGTCCCTTGGGATATTCAATTCAACTGGTCCCAGTTCACTACGTACAGTCTTAGAGCTATAGCCATTTCTGGTATTGTCAGAGTTGGCAGGCAGTTTTTCACCTTTAGAGTAACCAAGATGAACATCCATTTCTGCCTCCAGCATTTCTTGAAGGATATCCTTAAAGGAGTCCTTCAAGAATTTCATAATCTCTTGAGGAGTTTGAAAATTGTTTTCCTTGATTATTTCTCTTACCACTTCTTTTGGTAAAACACCCATAATAAAACGCTCCTTTCTGATTTTATGTTGTTAATTTTATCCAGAAAGGAGCTTTCTCATTCATCCATACACAAAATTTTGGACAGTCTCTTACAAATTCGTATACCTCTTCTCTACTGCTTACACATCTTCACCCATGCTTTTCAAAGCAATCGATACATCGGTATACGTGGCATAATCCAGTTTATCCTTAATTGATAACAAGTATTTTAACACTTCAATAGCTTTATCTCTCTGCCCTATATCCTCCAAAAAAAGCGCATATCTATATCGCCCAAAGTACCAATCGGGCATATCCTCAAAAATTGATTCAAACTCTTTTTGCGCCTCCTCAATTCTACCCAGCCTTCCAAGAAAATCTGCCCTATCACAGCGCAATGTTCCTATTTCATCCCTCTCTTTTGAAAGAGGCAAAATTTTGTCTATTAGCTTTAGTCCATCCTCGGCAAACTTATCGGCATGATTTTGATAAAAAAACAGCAAATCCAGATAAGCATTCCTAATAAACCCTTCATCGTTTAAATTCTCTGCTGTAGCGGCATTCTCTTTAAGTACCATTAAAGCACCTTCTACATCATCCATTTCTTCTAAGAAATCAGCTATATGAGCTCTGTTCTCGAGCAACAACAGAGGATCATTTGAAGACACAGTTCTAAGATATTCTATTGATGCATACTTCCCCCCACCCAGAATAATCCTACCATCAATGGCTTTCGTGTTTAAATCACCAATTATTCTTTTTACATTTTCTAACTTATTGAGACAACAACGCTTATATTTTTTCCCACTCCCGCAAGGGCAGGGTTCATTCCTCCCGACTTTTTCCAAACTACGCCCCAACACATTTATATAATCCACATAACCTTTTACATCAAACGGTGCATCTTCTTTGAATACTTTAAACATAAAATTAGCTAATACAGAAGCTATCGTCATTCTAGCAACATGGTGTGACATGCCCTTATCCATCAACCTTACCAAAGCATCTTTAACCTCAGGAGGATTATTAAGCAAAATTTGATTTTCAACTATGGATTCCAACAATATATGCAATATAGGATTTACTCCGTTGATTTCGATAGGCCCTTCAATAAAAGGCCGCCGTTCCCACAGAATTTGCAGATCAGGATGGTCGTCTAGTACTCTCTTTATGACTTGTTCTTCCGTATACTCCATCAGTTTATCAATCCTATCCTTATTCATAAATATCCCCTTTCATCTTGCCTAAAAATATCATTCTATTTTCCCACAGCACTTCTTATACTTTTTGCCACTCCCGCATGGGCAAGGGTCATTTCTCCCAACTTTAATCTCACCAGAATAAATTTTGTTCAACCTTTCCTTCAACTTCTTTTCTTGGAGCCACCAATCAAGAAGTCCATTAAGCCGTTCTTCAAATTCTTCTTCCACGACCCTTCGTAAATGTTTCTCATCAGATATAATTTGATTCACTTCTTTTATCTTTTCTTCCTCTTTCTTAATGCTTTCATGCCATTTATCCATATCGGGATGTTTCAGGCCATGTACCACGTGAACCACATAGACCGCTTTTTCAAGATTGGTCAATGATGTATCATAACCATGCCACAGCATAGTTAAAATCATAGGAATAGCATCAACAGAAAAAAGCTTAGACAATCCATAGGCGAGATATGTTTTCAACGTCACATCCGTTTCCTTAGGAAAAAGTTTTAACATGAACTCTTCGCTTTCCTTTATTTTTATTTTCTCCAATGCTCCAATAGCATATATTCTAAAATGAAACTCCTCATTTAAATACTCATTGCCGATAGCCTCCACAACTTCAGCTGTACCAATCTTACTCAAGGCCTCAGAAGCTCGTTCGCAAAGGAAATCCGCATCAATTTTAAGAGTTCTGATAAGAAAAGGTATTGCTTCTTTAAACCTCAATTCCCTGGCAAGAACGCTAAGATAAGTATCATCCCATCCGCTATACTCTTCCGGATAGTTTATCTGTATCTTCTCCAAATACTTATCCATAGGAAAATCTTTACGTGAAGCAAGCTCCTTTATGATCAGCTCTCCATACTCATAATCAAACTCTTGCAAATTTTGGCCCATGCTCGACTCGCTGTGCTTCCAAAGCTCCTCCCACAGTTGTTCTGTATCCATGGTCGCAAACAAAAACCTTTTTTCTAAAGCAACACTATACTCTGGCTTCCTTGGACGGACATCAGGCATTTTTCTTAAAAGCTCTAAATCGGCTCCAAGGATTGCTCTATCTACGTGAAAAACCACATTGCGATCCGACGAATCTAATTCCCAGAGCCTTCTCAGAGTTTCTTCAGTATGAGGGAGCTCGGACATACAGTTCAATATCCTCAAAGCCTCGTCCTTATC
>QGUT01000202.1 GCA_003242255.1 Bacillota bacterium | reverse complement strand
GAGTTTTTTTTTTATTTGGCCAGGCCAAAGAACCAAAACGTTAACCTGCCCTTTTTCGTCTATCCTGCAATACGCAGCTTCACCGCCTGATAAATCTTTTTGACTTTTTAGCCATTCCTTGAATTCTGCATTTATATCCTCAAGAGTTATAGTCTTAATGTGTTCTCTGCAAAGCTCTAAAGGCAAGTTATATTTTCTCATGCAGCTCTCTAAATCTCTGGGCAACTCTTTTTTACCTAATCTTGCATATAATTCTCGAGCTTTTTTAAGTATCCTCTGGGCATTTGGTTTAGGACGCACAAAACGGCAATTTTTCGTGAAGGTTTCCAGGTGCTTTGCATATAGCAAAATACTCTCGTGTTGATATGACACCCCTTTTGCGTCACCTTTTGGGTTCATTTTATCCCAGATAATTGTGCCCAAACAATTTTCTTCACCAAAAATCTCATTTAATAAAAGTTGAAGATGGGCTACTTCGTGTTCATCAATATGAACTACTAACAGGCCGTCTTCTCTTAACAGCTGCCGCGCCAGGAAAAGACGTGGATACATCATTGAAAGCCAAGCTGAATGGTAACGTCCACTCCTTTCTTGACTGCTAGTCATGTAGTTTCCCTTTTCATCAATCTGGCCTGTTTGTATTAAATAAGCTTTGAGAGGATCTTTATAATCATCTTTGTAAATAAAATCTTCGCCTGTATTATATGGCGGATCTATGTAAACCATTTTTACCCGACCATAATACGATTTTAGCAAAAGCTTTAAAACCTCCAGATTTTCTCCTTCAATGAAAATATGACTAGCCTCTTCAAAATTTATAGATTCTTCCTCGCATGGGATCAATGTGGCCCGGCTAGGAGTTTGTAAGCTTCGTATAGCTTCCGATTTCCCTGCCCAGGTAAAAAGATAGCGTTCAGGGCTGTCATCTACCAAATCCCCAAGAGCAGCCCGAAGTTTAGTAAAGTCTATCTTACCTTCGGTAAAAACTTCAGGAAATAATTCTCTTAGTTTTTCATACCGTTCCTGAACTAAATTAAACGATTCTCTGCTTATCCGTTCAATTTCCGCCACCCGTAACCCCTCCCTTATTGGCGGGAATGATAACTTTCAATGCCACCATTAATCTACCAAAGTTCATTATATCAAATCTTTTTGCTTATGAGTGCTGCTACCTTTTTTCTTACTTGTCCGCCATTACAGCCCCCGAATCCTACTGCTGACCCACGACTCGGCCGCTCAGGATGCAAGGAGATTGACTCAAATCGAATTGAAGGCCGGCGTGGACGTTAAAGGTCACCACATCAAAGCACATATAAGTGAGCATCATCAGTCTACATTCATATCATGTATTAGAAAATAAATCAAAGAGGGGATATTTATGCCAAAAGGCTTTGTAAAAATTACCCCAGTCAACGGTTTTGACATTACTAATCCGGATAATGCAAAACAGAACAACTATGCCTGGTCTATGGAAGAAATGGGAGACTATATATACGTTGGTACCGGGGAGCTATTGCATTCGCTATTTCAAGTATTGATCCCACAAGAAAAATTGTTCCTCCTAAACCCTTTGACCTTATTCGGATCAACCGTCATGACAAGTGGGAGGTTATTGTGGGAGGAGACCCCGTTTTGCCTACGAATCCCGTTACAGGCAAAAGAAATAAAGGTAAATATGTATCTGGCTTCGGAGATATTTCCAATGGTTACTGTTGGCAGTTGAAACAGTTTGGGAACAAGCTCTATCTGGGTACCTGGGACTGGTCCGTTCTGCTTCAGCCTCTTTTTTCATCGCTTGTCACAAACAATAAGCGTGTGTTGCCGGCTGTTTTACCCTGGTTTATAAACCCCGTCAATATTATCAACTTAGCACGGGAATATAATTTAAAGCCACTGCTTAAATTATTAAAGAGCTCTAAGAGAAATTTCTGCGAGAATCAAGGATTCGACCTGTATGTCTCTGAAAATGGAGAGAATTGGAAAACTGTGACCCTGGATGGATTGGGCAACCCCTATAACTATGGATTGAGGAATTTATTGCCCAGCGAAGATGGCAAGCTGTATCTTGGTACTGCAAACCCATTCCAGGGATGTGAAGTGTGGGTAAAGGACACGATGATCGCTGAACATGACATAGAATCCGAAATTGAACTGGATATTGAAGATAATGATGAAGAAAAGGATGATTAAAAAATCGCACCGAGACCTCTTATCCGCTGCCGGCACCAAATGGGCGCCATAAACCAAAAAAGCTTCCGGGGAAAATCCCGGAAGCCTTATGTTCGCTGGAGCTGACGGTGGGATTCGAACCCACGACCTGCGCATTACGAGTGCTTGTAGTACTTATTTTTTAATATCATTATTTATGTATATGTCAGTAATATCAAGGGTTTCATCAGAGCGAATATCTGTTCTATTCATCAATTTTTCCGCCAAAATTTTAATTTTGGGCGGAAACTGGGCGGAAAGTTTCAACTTATAAACCAAAATTTTCGACATCGCTTATTTAAAACTATTGATAAATATAAAATATAAGAGGTATAATATAAGTGAGGTGCCGATGAGGCAAGTGTGGAAAATACTAGCGAGTCAGTTAGGGTATAGTAGCTTTCTCTAAGCTACTTTCTTTTTTATGATTATTTTTATTTCAATTTCGAACTCAATTTTCAACAGCGATTTAGTCGATGGTGAGTATATATTGCATATCGCATCACCCCCTCCCTTGCGGTGTGAGATTCCACACCGCCAAACACCGGCACCCCCAAGCGAGGCCGTCAGGCTTCGAA
>QGUT01000201.1 GCA_003242255.1 Bacillota bacterium | reverse complement strand
AAATGACGTCTTAACCTGGATCCTCTACATCATCCCTGCGGCCAGCGGTGCGGCCATAGGCTACCACGCCCTCATGAAGCAAATGGGAGACGGTGACCCGTCTGTCACCGCTGCCCACAACAGGTCCATAAGAAACGTACTGGTCGGTGGAGCAATAGGCATGAGCGCCGCATCGCTGGTAAAGGTATTTTTGTCGTATTTTAAATAATCCCGAAAGAAGGGGGATACAAATTGCATCCCCCTTCTTAAGACTAAAAAACAGGAGGAAACCTTGAGATGGGAATTATTTCTAATCTGATAAACGATGCGATTATAGACTTTTTTACGGGCCTTGTCGACGCGGCATTAAGTATCTTCACAGCTTTTGCAGGGAACGAAATGGCGGTTGCCCTGCAGATCCTGGAGACTCCTTATATACAAAATGCAATAGTCTTATCAAGGGCTTTGGCGGGCACCCTTTTGGGAGTAAAAGTTGCAGCTGAGGCCTTTAAGACGTATATATTATACAGTTCCGGAGACCCTGGAGCAGAACCTTTAAATTTGATCAGGCGTGCAGCTTTTTCAGCTTTCATGGTGGGGGCAGGTCCATGGGCGGTAGAAAATGTCTATAAATTTGGCAATGACATTGCTTTAGCTTTTGCAATGCTGCCGTCTACAAGCGTCGATACTAACCCGCTTATTCCAATTTTCCAGCATACAGCGATTTCAGCACCTATCAGTTCATCAATAGCTCTCCTTATTACGGCAGTTATATCGATCATAATTTGGGCTCTGATCCTCATCCAGACCGGCATAAGGGCAGTAGAAATCGCCTTCCTTGCGGTGTCAGGGCCCATAATGGCTGTAGGCCTTACCCAAGCTAATGAAGGGGTCTGGTCCGTTTGGTGGCGAGAACTAATAGTATTATCGTTCTCCCAGGCGGTGCAGACTTTCATGATACGCGGTTTCCTTTCCACAGTAGCGAATATTTTCTTTTCTTCGCCGATGCTAAATATGCTTTTGCTAATAGGTTGGCTTTGGGTAGCATTTAAGACACCTTCAGTGCTTCGTCAGTTCGCATATCATTCAGGCATAGGGTCCGCTATAGGTCACACCGGCCAGACGGCGGGCAGTATGTATATCCTGAGGAAGATGGTTATGAGAGGGTGATGGTGAGTGTATCAGGTGCCGAAAAATATTTCAGCGCGGTTTGAGTTTTTCCCAGGTTTCGGGTGGAAGGAGCTTTTCTTCGTACTTGCAGGCCTTCTAACGGGCTTATTTTTTTATTTGCTTTTAGGCATTTTTACTAAGTCTCCTGCGAGGTATATGGCGATCTTCATCCCGGCAGGCCTTTCTTATTTCTTATCAGTCCCAGGCCCCGACGGGAATAGCGTAATAAGCCTTATTAAGTGCTACCTTAAGTGGAGTAAAAAACAAAAAAAATACCTCTATATTCAGGAGGGTATGTAGATGCTTAAAAAGCTCCTAAAAGATAAAACTTCGAAAGCCGAGAAGGCAAAAATAGAAGATCAGAAAAAGAAGTCCGTCCAGGAATGGCTACCGGTGATCGACATTACAGAAAACTTTGTTAAACTTAAGGACGGTCGCTACGTAAGCGTCTTAAAAGTCAGGCCGCTCAACATCGGGCTGAAAAGCGACAACGAGAAAAAAAGAATAATACACTCAGTGTTCGAGGCGATTAACGGGTTGAAAGAATCCATTCAAATATTCTCCATGGGCAGGCCCGTGGATCTCGACCCCTACATCCATTCCCTCCAGACAAAATCGAGAGAGGAAATAAATATCACCAAGAAAAGGCTGATCCAGGAGTATTTGAAATACGTTGCCTCTATAGCTACCGGCGGCGAAGCTATGGAAAGGCGCTTCTACGTAATGCTTTCCGGGAAAGAAAAAAATGAAATGAAGGCAAAGGCACACGAGCTTGCCACAAATCTCGAAAAGTCAGGGTTGAAAGTGGAGATGTGCACCGATCAGGATATTATTGACCTTCTCTTCTGCTTCTCTCACCCTTCCCAGGCGGCGTTCGAGAGACCTCCGGCGTTCACCGGGCCCTATCTTCCGCCGACATACTTTAGTGGAGGTGACAGATTATGAAAAGACAAAAAAACACTAACATCCTTACCGGCCTCATAGACATGCTTTCGCCACAGGCCCTCGAATTCAACGCACGTCAGATAACGTTCAACGACCAGCTCGCGAGAATCATGGTCGTTTCAGGATACCCACCTAAGGTAAACGCAGCTTGGCTTTCAAGAATCGCCTCGATGCCTGGGGTAGTATGCGCCGTCCACATCGAGCCGACAGACCCTACCAACCTTGTATTAAGCATAAACAAGGCTATCGGCGAATACGCCGGAAGGCTGGAGATGGGCGGCAACGCCCTTACCATCCAGAGGACCGAACAGGCCCTCAAAGATGCCCAGGATCTTCTAAGAAAAATAGATCAGGAACAGCAGCAGGTTTTCTACGTCACCGTAGTCCTTATGATCCTTGCACCGGACCAGCAAACGCTTGACCGTCGCACCCGCCAGGTTGAAGCTGCACTCGCTGCCTCCGGCATGAGGGGAAGGACTTTAGTTTTCCGGCAGGAAGACGGATTGAAAGCGGTGGGGCCATGGTGCATACTCCCTGATGAGGTGAAAGAAGCAGGGGCGAGGAATATGCCTGCTGAGACAGTAGCTGCTTCTTTTCCGTTTACTGCTTCAGGCATAAATGACGGTAGCGGCATTGTGTTAGGGAAAGACAGAGACGGCGGCCTGGTGCTGGTGGATATCTGGAAGCGCGGCGGCGACAGGA
>QGUT01000200.1 GCA_003242255.1 Bacillota bacterium | reverse complement strand
TCTCACCCCTGTGAAGGATTTAAAAAAAAAAGATGTTGAATTTTATAAATAAGCGAAGCGGAGCGTTCTTTCTAAAATAAACAATGCATATATATAAACATGGGGGGTTTGTTTTGCCATACTCTATATGTCCTTATTGTTTAAAAAGGTCCTATTCGGCAGCAGACCTTAAAAAATGGATATGTCCTTATTGCGGCAGGGAAGTGGAGGAAGAAGAAACCGACGAAAAAGAAGATAAAAAAGATGTAAAAGAAAAGCAAGGGTAAGACCTTGCTCATTCTTGTTCGTTCTTATTATAACCAAAAGGGCAGCGCTATAAAACGCGCCCTTTTTACCAAACCGTCGGTCTTTTATAATGTTTGTCCGCTTTTAAAACATAGGATGCTATGTTAAAGGCGTGGTCTCCGATGCGTTCAAGGTTAGTTATCAAATCCAGGTAAATGACTCCCGAGCTCGGATTGCATTTTCCTTCGTTGAGCCTTTTGATGTGGTTCTCTCTTAATTTCCGATCCATCATGTCTATCTTATCTTCGTTCTGAACTACTTTGGTGGCTAATTTTGGGTCGGATTCGAGGAAAGCTTTGATCGCAGTGGAAAAACTGTCTTCCACCTGATTTGCCATTTCAGCGAGTTCCTGCAAAGCTTCCTCGGTAAAGGGGAGGTCGTGCTCTTCTTTGTATTCGGCCAGTTCCAGTATATTCACATCGTGGTCGCCAACCCTCTCCATATCGTTTATGGCGTTGATCATGTCGGCTATAGCTCTAGATTCGTCGGAGGCAAGGGGTTTTTGCGAAAGTAGCGCCACGTATCTTGTAATTTCCCTGGCCAGATCGTTAATTACCACTTCCCTTTCCCGGAGGATGTTGGCGCCTTTTTCGCTAAAATTCATAAAGATGTGAATGGCCTCCTGCAGGTTTTTCAACGAGAATTCGCCCATCCGGGCGATTTCTTTTTTTGCCTGGGTTAAAGCGAAGACAGGGGTTTCCAAAAACCTCTCGTCTATAAATTTTATCCCTTTCTCTATGGTCTCCACCTTACCCGGTATCAGGAAAGTGACTATCTTTACTAGCAGTGCCGCAAAAGGCAACTGTATGACGGTATTTATAAGGTTGAAAAAGGTGTGAGCATTGGCAATCTGCCTTACCGGGTCCGCCGATGTGGTAACGACGAAAGCCTGGAAAAAGGGTAGTATCAGCATAAAAATTATCGTCCCTATTATATTGAAAAGTAAGTGCAGAAGGGCAGCTCTTTTGGCAGTGACATTGGTCCCTATGCTTGAAATCAATGTGGTGACGCACGTGCCGATGTTGTCGCCGAATAGAATCGGCAAAGCTATGGAAATGTCTACTATGCCTTGGGCGGCCAAAGCCTGGAGAATACCTATGGTGGCGCTGCTGCTCTGGACGATTCCTGTAGTTATGAAGCCGGCTAGAACCCCCAGGAGGGGTGTCTTGCCGAATTTGGCCATGAAGTTAACGAACTCGGGCATTTCGGACAACGGCGCTAGAGCTGTTTCCATGGTCTGCATTCCGAAGAAAAGTAGACCGAAACCGAGGATAACTTGTCCTATGAATTTGGGGCGTTTGCTTTTAGAGAATAAGTGAACGGCGGTTCCTATTCCGATAGCAGGTAGGGCTACTTTTGTCAGCTTAAAAGCGATAAGCTGGGCAGTCATGGTCGTCCCTATATTTGCTCCCATGATAACGCCGATGGCCTGCATGAGGTCCATCATGCCTGCATTCACGAGCCCTACCACCATTACGGTGGTGGCACTGCTGCTCTGTATGATTGCGGTAACCACGGTTCCCGTCAGAACTGCTATAAATCGGTTTCTGGTGAAGTATTCCAATATATTCCGCAGTCTGTCACCTGCAGATCTTTCCAAGCCTTCTCCCATTAGCTTCATGCCGTAGATGAAGAGACCAAGGCCGCCGATGAGTGTTAGTAAGTTCTCTAAATTCAAACACATCCTCTCCCGCTTATTTGGTTTTTTTAGAATAATTATAACATATCGCGGCCTTTTTTAAAACTCCAATAATAAAAGGGGTTTTATATACCCCTGTCATAAAGCTTTTTATGTTTTTGAGGAGAAAATCCTATTATTTTTATTCCGCTTTTTGCAGAATCCACCAGACTGCTTATGAGGAATCCTATACCGGCGCCGAGCAAAATGCTGTAAGCGAAGGAATCCCCTTTGTTCAGCAAAAGTTCGAGATTAAGGCCGAGAGAAGCCGGAAATCCTAAAATTGTCCTTAAGGGGGACAGGTAGTCGGTATAATAGGGGATCCATGCAAAAAGGCTCCAGATAATTCCCAGGGTGATTCCTATTTGTTGATTTTTGGAGATCATTTTCATCGCTCCCGCTCACTTTAATTTTTAATAAAATTTTATTCTCAACTGGTACGACATATTCGGTTTATTTCGGTATAATTTTTGCAACTATTTTAGAGAAAAATATTGGTCGGTTAATTGTAAAATTAAATGCGACAGTAAAAAAAGTTGAACCATAGCGTGAAACCCGATATGATGTTGGTTGGCAAAAAATAAACTAACACATATGGAGGGTTTCAGCTATGGTTCTTACTAAAGAGTATACCACATCACCACGCACTTTTAAACACCTTACACCCTATGAAAGAGGTAAAATTTGTGCCCTGCTTAAAGAAGGTTTCTCACCAACTCAAATCGCTAAAAAACTCGGACGTCATCGCAGTACTATTTACCGCGAAATCAAGCGTGGTAAAACGACTCAACTCCGCACAGATCTAACTACATACAGTGCTTACTTCCCGGAAACCGGCC
>QGUT01000199.1 GCA_003242255.1 Bacillota bacterium | reverse complement strand
TGCCAAATCCAATGCGATGTTCATAATACATGGAATAGGCAGGATGACGCAATTTCAGTTCAACGAACCGATAGCTATTCCCGGTGCTCAGCAACCTATAAAACTGGAAAACGCGACCCTGGCCCAGGCTACCATAAATTTAAACAATTTTAACGGCAAAATATTGATTAGCGCTACCGTTGGATGGTTCAATACCTTCACCGCTGCCGGCGTCGCTGCGGCGACTTTCACGATCCGCCGCAACGGTGTACCCATAGCTTCGGTAGTTCAGACCGTTTCGAATCCCACTGCAACTGCAGCCACCGTGTCCAACGTAGCCAGGATACTATTCGTCGATCAGCCTCTGACCGAAATTTTATCGATGGAAAACGGCCCGGTGGTAGCCGGCGATATTCGGGTCACCTATGAGCTCACATCGGATGCAACTGATTCAACGGTCGCCACGACAGGTCCCATCACCCTGACTATCGCTGAAATTGAAAAAAGTGTCGTATAGGAAAGGAGAATTGAAATTATGGAAGACAGCGGAAATCAATTTAGATTTTTTGAAAAAGGCATTTTAACGGATTTTCAGGTGAGCGAGCCCGGGTCGACTTCAGGAAGCATAACGCCTCCTATTGCCATTGCTGTAGCGCCCAACTTCAGCACTTTGGCCTCGGTCAACATAAATATCGAACATCAAACCGATCGCGTATGGCTCAATGCCACCGTCGGGTTAGTTGCCCACTTTGAGTCGGTCGGCACCGTTGACGTCACTCTGCAGCTTTTGAGGGGTACCACTGTGATATACCAGACGACAAAGAGCATCTCTTCCCCCAAAAGGGGAACTGTCACCACATTAGATACTACATTCACCACATTCGACACAGTCCACCTGGAACACGTGGATACCACACCTTTGACAGGTATTCCGGCGACAGTTACTTATACCCTGAGGGCACAGGCGAACCAGGCTATCGTCACCACCAGTGGACCCATTACTCTTACCGCTGCGGAGCTCGAGCAAAACCCGGATTAGGTTAATTTTTTGAAGAAGCGAGGGGTACGATGATGACGGATATAGAAAATGGAACATCTGGCGACATTGTTATCGGAAGGGACATAATGACAGAGTTCAGATTCAGTGAATCTTTTGTTTCGCCTCAATTTTTAAGGAGCACTCCGGCAGTCCTGTCGACCCTGTCGGTGAGGGTTGACAATAAAAGCCACCGGGTGTGGCTTAACGCCATTGTGAACTGGTCCGTATACGCAGGCCCCGCCAAGGATTTGGCAGTCCTGCTGTTTGAAATCCTGCGTGGAGGTAAAGTGATATATTCAATTGCCCAGAGCGCGTCGCTCCATCCGCGTTCGGTGGCCTTTATGAATGTGCAACTCCAGCATGTGGATGCCAATCCTCTTGCCGGTTATGAGGCCAATTCCGGTTTTGTTCAGTACCGGCTGAGAGTTTCACCCCTTTCCATTCCGGCGGGCGTTTTTGTAACTACGCTTTCCCAGGTATTCACCGCTGTCGAACTCAAAGCGGCCGATATGTAAAATTTCAGCCGCGATAAAGCGCGGCTTTTTTGTTTATATTAAATAAAAAAGGGGGAATAAACGTGGCACCTCCGATAGAGACCATCGAAGACGTCGAAAGGACCATCAGCGTTATTAAGTCGGCCATTATGAAGGCGGGAGCTCTGTCCGAGGACTTGGTAGAATCCATCAAAGCCGAATTGGCTCAGGCAAGTTCTGATATGATCTCAGATTTTTTTAAAAGACTTGCCCGGGAATGCCCGGCTGCAGTTGAACATTTTACGAACAGCGAAAGGGCAGAAAACCCTATTTTTTGCCGAAAAATTTAAAGTCCGCATTTTGCGGACTTTTTATTCAAACCGGTATATGCCTAAGGCTCTGTAGGTGGCCTCATCCACGATGCCGGTAGCCTTAAGTCCGTTTTCCCTTTGAAAGGCCTTGACTGCCTCCCGCGTTCCGGCGCCGTAGATGCCGTCAAACCTTCCGCCGTAATAGCCCAAATTGTAGAGCCTTTTTTGTACCTCCTGCACATCCGAGCCCCTGCTGCCATCGACCAGCGTTCGAAAGCCGAAGGTGAAGGGGCCGTCCACCCCGCCCACTATATAAACTTTCGTGCCCACCTTTACCCACTCGTAAAGTTGTTCTACGTGGCTGTTGTGCATCCTTATGCAGCCGTGGGATGCAAAGCCGCCGATAGAATGGGGTTTATTGGTGCCGTGGATTCCGTAAATTCCCCAGGGTACGCTGAGCCTCATCCAGCGGGTGCCGAAGCCTTCGCCCCATTTCGATTTTTCGGTGATCCTGAAGAGGCCTACGGGAGTTGGGGTTTCAAAGGTCCCCACCGCCACCGGAAAAGTTTTAAAAGGTTTTCCGTCATCGAGTACCACGAGTTTTCTCTCCAGGGCATATATGATAAGAGATACTTCGCCCTTTGGCTTTGGGGAGGGGGTATCTTGGAAAGCGTTCAGTTGTGAATAAAAAGTTGTGGAAAATACAAATATAAGAGCGGCGGATATAAGCAGTTTTTTCAAAAAATACACCTCCCTTTTTACGGTTATATTTTATCCTTTAAAAATGATTTGCATACGAGGGGATAAGATGCGCATAAGTGTTATAATTCCTGCCTTCAACGAGGAAAGAAATATAAGCTTCGTAATAAGCCAAGCGAAAAAAATTGAAAACGTAGAAGATATAATCGTGGTGGATGACGGTTCCGGAGATCTCACCGCCGAAAAGGCAGCGGATGCCGGCGCGACGGTAATCAGGCACGAAAAAAACATGGGAAAAGGAACTGCATTGATGACCGG
>QGUT01000198.1 GCA_003242255.1 Bacillota bacterium | reverse complement strand
TTTTCCTACATATATAAATTTGGCTTCTCGTATTTTATGGCTTCGAAGGACCCTGCCAATGAGGATCTATTGGATTGATAATTTAGGTAATGTAAGAGAGGAATGATTAACAAGTTGAGCCAGAAGACCTGCTTATGGATCAATGACTAAATCACCTTCGCCTTAGTTCATCTATTATTCTAGCCAATGCGTTGGGAGTATCGTGGGCGGAACTATGCATTAATCGAATACAAAGTATCGCATCTTCTGTCTGTAATATTCGAAAAATCTATCCCCATCGGGGATAGATTTTTATTTTGCCGGAATAAGCCTGAAATTTTTTCGGGAAAATACTTCTGGAGGTGTTTTTCGTGAGGATAACAGCTGTAATGCCGCGGAAGGAACAGGCGAGCGCTTTAGTGGACTCTCTGAAAAATATGGGCTTTAGAAGAGAGAGTATGATAGTTACCGATATGGTAAAGTCCGATGTTGATTATGATAAAGACCCTGATGAAATAATAGATATAAAAACCGAACGGGAAGGCCTCGGAGAAAAAGAGCCCTACACCGACGCTTTCGAGGACGAAGTCGAATACGGGGTTCTGGTGAGCGTGGAGATTCCCGAAAAAGACGCCGCGCGCGTAATGGAATTGATGGAACAAAGCGGCGCAGTGAAGATAATGAAAAAATAGCGTAAGGGAGGTGCCGAAGGATGGGGTATGAAACTGCAAAAAACGTGAACATATGGCAGGTGGACGTTAGGCCTTTTTTCGCCGAGGAAAAGGATCCGGCGAAATTCTGCTTTGAAAAGGGCATCGTGGCACTGGGATGGAGCGTGCCCGGAAAACCCGCTACCAAAGAAGAGTATTGGGAAATGGGAAAGAGCGTTTACGCCAAAGACCCCCACTGGGTTCGGGCCTGCACCCCTTTTTTGTTCCAGATGAAGGAAAACGACCTTGTGTGGCTGAAGGACTTCGAGGGGTCCTACTACCTGGGAAGGATAGAGGGCGAATGGGAATACCGGGACGAGCCGGAGTTTTTGCAGCTGGGGCTTCCCAATGCGAGAAAGTGCAGGTTGTTCAAAGTGGGGATCGGTGCGCCGGGAAACATCGAGTATGGATTCAGAAAAGGGACGATAGTGCAGAAGATAAACGACTACCCGTCCCACGTGATTTCCCGCCTTTCGTTCAACCGCCTGGCCGGGGAGGAATTTTACCCAGTAGAAGAAGATTTTCTTCTCAAAACCGATGTTTTCGGATTCCTCACCAACTCCGAACTGGAAGATGCGGTGGCCCTGTATCTTCAAGAGCAGGGGTACGGCGTGATACCCAGCAGCCTCAGCTCGGAAGAAAGTTACAATTTCCGGGTGGTGCACCGGTCGACGGGCGAGATGGCTTTCGTCAGGATAAGCCCGAGCGGAGTGCTCGATCCCAATAGATTTTCCCAGTTTCCCCACAAGGTATTCCTCTTCAGCCCGTCCGGGTATATTGGGGCAGGCGGTGGGGCCTCCCACGTGGTGGCTTTGAAAAAGGAAGATATAGAAAAATTTTTCAGTTCCCGCGAAGAATTGATGCCGTTCACTTTCACGACCTTTATGGAGTGGAAGAAAAAGAAAGAGGCGGTAAAAGTGAGCTCCTAACTGAGAATGTCGAAGATACAAACTAGCCAGCATAGTCTGAATTTGATATAATGGTAACCGGATTTACTCTGATAATGGGAGAGGATACCGTTGGGAGCAAAGTGCATAATGATCCAGGGTACTGGGTCTTCCGTCGGGAAGAGCAGGATAGTCACCGGGCTCTGCCGGATATTTAAGCAGGATGGCTTTAAAGTGGCGCCTTTTAAGGCCCAGAACATGGCCCTGAACTCTTACATCACCAGAGAAGGCCTGGAGATAGGCAGGGCCCAGGCCACCCAGGCCGAGGCCTGCGGGGTAGAGCCGTCGGTTCTCATGAACCCGGTGCTCTTAAAGCCCACTTCCGACAAAAACTGCCAGGTGGTCTTGAAGGGCCGGGTATATGGGAATCTCTCGGCGATGGACTACCACGAATTCAAGGCCAAGCTCAAAGAGGTGGTCTTGGAAGCCTACGAGGAATTGAAGAGCCAGTACGACGTGATAGTGATCGAAGGCGCCGGAAGTCCTGCCGAGATTAACCTCAGGGAAAACGACATTGTCAACATGGGGATGGCCGAAATGGCCGACGCTCCCGTGGTGATCGTGGGGGACATCGACCGGGGAGGGGTCTTTGCCTCCCTCTACGGCACGGTGATGCTCCTCAATGAGAGGGAGAGGGAAAGGGTCAAGGGCGTCATAATAAATAAATTCCGGGGAGACGTAAGGCTTTTAGAGCCGGGCATAAAGATGCTGGAGGACCTGATCAAAAGGCCGGTGCTCGGAGTGGTGCCTTACGACTATTCGTACATAGACGAAGAGGACGACCCCACCTACGAGATGAAAAGGGTAATGGCGAGGAACAGCAAGGCTGGAGGCGTAACGATTAAGATCCTGCTTCTGCCCCACATCTCCAATTTCACCGATTTTGTGCCCCTTTCCAACTTCGAAAACGTCCGCATCGAATACGTAAAGCCGGGGGATAGCATCGGCTTTGCCGATGCGGTGATGATCCCCGGGACGAAAAACACCATCGGCGACTTTTTAAGAGTGAAGGAATGGGGCTGGGACGAGGAGATAAAAAACCTCGCCCGGAAGGGCGCCGTTGTCGTGGGCATCTGCGGAGGTTTCCAGATGCTCGGGAAGGTGATAAAAGACCCGCACCGGATCGAAAGCCCGGTTGAAGAGATCGAAGGCATAGGGCTTCTGGACGTGGAGACCGAAATTACCGAGAGCAAGGTGACCCGAAAAGCCAGGGGT
>QGUT01000197.1 GCA_003242255.1 Bacillota bacterium | reverse complement strand
TAATATCCTTCTTTCGTCACGAGGTAACCTTCCACGTCGAGGGTAAAACTGCCGTCCCGCGTGTAAATGAGTTCCCCATTCGGCCCCTGGACTGTAAAAAACGAACTTTCCCCGCCAGTGTCATCTTTTAAGGCCAAATCCAGGGGGTTGGAAGTGGTCTGCAGCTGGCCCGGAGCAAAGTCCACATATATCTGGTCCACCCTCGCGCCGGTGCCTAACTTTCCGATATAGGGCGCCCCCGATTTTTCGAAGCGGTGAATATCCATTTCGGGAAAAGCCCGGAAGACCGTGCCGTTCTTCTTAAATCCAAAAGTGTTGACATTGGCCAGGTTGTTCGATAGGACATCGGTTCTCGCCATCTCCGCCAGCATGCCGGAAGCCGAAGTATAAAGCCCCCTTATCACGCCTTACCACCTCCTTTCGGACCTTTTTTTGTACACGCTACTCTGGCTCAAGGCATCCAGGTTTTCCAAAGCTTTGCCGGCACCTAAAGCGACGCACGAAACGGCGTCTTCCGCCACGTACACGGGTATTTGGGTCCTGTGGGCTATGAGCTTGTCCAAACCTTTTAAGAGGGAACCGCCGCCCGTCAGCACCATTCCCCTTTCGGTGAGGTCAGCGGCCAGCTCTGGAGGCGTTTTATCGAGGACCCCCAATATCGCTTCTATTATCTTTTCCACCGGCTCCTGAAGAGCTTCGCAGGTCTGGGCAGATGTAATGGTCACCGTTCGGGGCAACCCGCTTATGAGGCTCCTGCCCCGGATCTCTAGGGACTGCTCTGCCCCTTCTTCGGGAAAAACGGTGGCAATGGAAATTTTCACTTCTTCCGCCGTTCGCTCTCCTATGGCCAGGTTGAACTCTTTTTTCACGTATTTTACTATGGCTTCATCGAACATGTCCCCGGCCACTCTAAGTGACGTGCCGCACACGATGCCCCCCAGGGAGAGCACGGCAATGTCGGTGGTGCCACCTCCGATGTCCACCACCATATTGCCCATCGGCTTTGAAATGTCAAGTCCCGCTCCGATGGCGGCGGCCACCGGTTCTTCTATAAGAAAGGTTTGCCTCGCGCCGGCTGCGGTGCACGCTTCTATGACGGCCCTCTTCTCCACTTCCGTTATTATGGCAGGCACGCACACCATAACCCTGGGGCGAAAGAGCCTGCGCTCTACTATCTGCTTTAAAAAATATTTTAGCATTATTTCCGTAATAGTGTAATCGGCTATTACTCCCCCTTTCATAGGTCTTATGGCCACTATGTTGCCCGGAGTCCTGCCCAGCATGTTCCTGGCCCTTTCCCCTACCGCCAGGACCTTACCGGTAACCTTGTCCAATGCAACAACGGAGGGCTCTTTGAGGACTATGCCCTTTCCTTTTACGTAAACCAACACCGAAGCTGTTCCGAGGTCTATCCCTATATCCATGAAAATATTGTTACCTCCTGTCAAAAAATAAATGGCAATTTATAGATTCTACATTGCGCAAAAAACTCCTTCTTTTTCTCTGGAATCAATTAACATTTAAATACTTTCTCCTGGTGGCCCTTCCCCCTCTTATATGCCTCTCGGCCTTGTTGAATTCCAGGACTTTCTTTACCAGCCTGGCTTTTTCCGGATTTATCTCGGGAAGCCTCTCGGTCATATCTTTATGCACCGTGCTCTTGCTGACCCCGAAAATCTTGGCAGCCTGCCTCACGGTGGCTTTGGTCTCAATTATGTAAGATGCTATTTCGAGAACTCTTTCTCTCATGTAGTCCTTCACAGAACTTCCCCCCAGTCTGTTTTTAGTAAATATATATGTATCTTTCCCAATCCTTAGAAGAAAAAAAATAAGGCGCGGCTTTAATTTCAGCCTCGCCTTTTTAAAAGAGGGGATTACAGATCGGGGAGAAAGCCCTTAGGGTCTATGCTTTCATTGCCTTTCAGCACCTCAAAGTGAAGGTGGGGGGGATCCTCGATCTCAAAAGGTGCCGTTTTGCCTACTCCGCCTATTACATCGCCTTTTTTGACCTGTTTGCCTTTGTGCACCAGATTATCCGACATCAGGTTTCCGTACAGGGTCCTAAGCCCGTTGCCGTGGTCCAGGACTACGACCACTCCGAGCCTGGGATCGGATTTCCTCACCTCCACCACCGTCCCCGAAAGGGCGGCTTTCACCTGCGTTCCTTCATCGGCGGCAATATCCACCCCTTTGTGGACGCACCACTGCTCGAGGGTTTTGGAATACACCAGCTCATCGGTGGAGTGGTCCGTGATGGTTTTGCCGACGACGGGCAGGGCCATGGTCGCCGGGCTCTCGGCGAAAGTCGGGATCGCCTCTTCGATCTCGTCGCTTGCTTCCTCAGCCTCCGCACTTTCCTTTTCTTCATTTAATATTTCTTCCAGTTGCTCACCCTCCGACAGGGACTCCTGGGTCTTGCCGTCCTTTTCCTCAGAACCCGATTCCGGCACGTTTACCTCATCCAGATTTAGTTCCCACTCCTTAAGTTCCGTTCGGCTTTCGTAACGTTCCGGCTGCTGGGCAGGGCCTTTTGAAAGCCTTATGTACCAAAAGGCACCGTTTGCCGTAAATAATATCGCCAGGAAACCCAGGAGCAGCAGTTTTTTTATGGATACCTTTTTCATCCAGTTCTGCACAGCGGAGGAAAGCTTCTTGATGAACTGACTAAATCGCATAGGGAATCACCTCAGTAGTATTATGTCCAAAATTTTCCTCCGCTATGCATCTATTTTTCTTATTTCAACCCCCGTGTAATAGTGCTTCAGGATATCCATAAAACCTGCCCCTTTTTCGGCCATGGCGTTAGCTCCGTACTGGCTGAGGCCTACCCCGTGCCCGTAGCCTATGGTGGTAAATTTT
>QGUT01000045.1 GCA_003242255.1 Bacillota bacterium | reverse complement strand
TTCCTGATTCGCTCGGCCAACTCCTTTCTCCTCACCCAAAGTTTTACTTCGGCGCCGTTGTCTGCTAGTATCTGGGAGATGGCCGTTCCCCAGCTGCCCGCACCGATTACCGCTGCTTTCATCAAAAAAGACCCCCTAATCCTTTCCTTTTTTGTTCCGGCCTCTTAGCACCACCGGAGTTCCTTCAAAGCCGAATCGCTCCCTCAGCTTGTTCTCGATGTACCTTACGTAAGAAAAATGCAGAAGTTCAGTATCGTTAACCGTAAGTACGAAAGTGGGAGGTTTGACGCCCGTTTGTTCCAGCGAATATATCTTTAATTTCCGCCCCTTTATGGTAGGCGGAGTGACGAAAGCCGTGGCGTCCTCCAGCAGTTCCTGAAGAGCCGCCCTATCGATTCTCAAAGTATACTGGTCCATGACAAATTGTATCAAATCCAGGATTTTGTAAACCCTTTTTTTCGTCTTGGCCGATACGAAAATCACGGGAGCATACTGGATGAACGCCAGTTCTTCCCGGATCTTCTCGGTGTACTTGTAGATGGTTTTATCGTCTTTCTCCACCAGATCCCATTTGTTCACAACTATAATAATGCCTCTTCCGCTTTCGTGGACTATTCCGGCATTTTTCTTGTCCTGTTCGGCTATCTCTTCCGTGGCATCCAGGACCAGCAGCGCTATGTCGGCCCTCTCCACCGCCTGAATGGCCCTGAGCTGGCTGTAAAACTCTATGTCTTCTTTTATCCTGCTCTTTCGCCTGAGGCCTGCCGTATCTATCAGCACCATCTGCCGCCCTTTGTACTCAAAGGGCGTATCTATGGCGTCCCTGGTGGTGCCCGGTATATCGCTCACTATGACCCTTTCTTCGCCGAGCAGAGCATTCACCAGCGAAGATTTGCCCACATTAGGCCTTCCCACTACGGCCACTTTTATCACGCTTTCATCGTATTCGGGCCCTTCGTCATCCCCCATGAACTCTACTATTCTGTCCAACAGGTCCCCCACGTTGGAACCGTGAAGGGCCGAAATAAAAAGAGGGTCGCCGAATCCCAGCTGGTAAAATTCATAAAGCTCGTCTTTAGCAGCATAATTTTCCACTTTGTTTACCGCAGTGATTACGGGCTTCCGGCTCTTCCTCAGAATATCCGCGATTTCCATGTCCGCCGGCAAAAGCCCGTCTTTAGAGTCCAACAAAAAAACTATGAGGTTTGCATTTTCTATGGCAAACTCCACCTGCCGCCTCACCTGGGAGGTGATCAAATCCGTTCCGCGCGGTTCTATTCCTCCCGTATCTACCAGGGTGAACCTCTTCCCGTTCCATTCCACATTGGAGTATATCCTGTCCCGGGTGACCCCGGGCTTGTCGTCCACGATGGAGATCCTCTTTCCCACAAGCCTGTTGAATAAGGTGGATTTCCCGACGTTCGGCCTTCCCACTATTGCCACAGTAAAACTCATGGACTCACCTCCAAATCGGTTCCTAAAATTTTTTCTAGGAAATCCCTGCCGTCTATTCTAACTACAACTGCTTCGACGCCCAGGTTTTGCTCCACATCCTTCACCGAAATTCCGTCCAGGAAAAGCTCCCCGTCCTTCAACATGACTTCGGGCAAAAGCAGAACATCCCATTTGCCCTCATCGGCAAACCCTGCTTTCATCTGTGCTATCAAATCCCCACCCGTCACCAGGCCCGCTACCGTCACCGTCTCTCCGAAAAAGTGATTCTCGATCGGGCAAATCTCGAACTCGAGATTTGCCACCTTTTTAAGAGGCGAAAGGGCATCATTCAGAAAGCGGGAAGCCGAAAAACCGGTGGCTATTTTGACCCGCCGTTTTTTGGGAAGAGCAGAGGGAATCCCATCCATCAGTTCGGCGAGTTGCTCTTTTAAGGAGGCCACCATTCCGACTCCGTTTTCCCATTGAGGAAAATCTTCGTACGCCTCGGCAGGCGGAAATTCCTTCTTTGCCATCTCGTAAAATTCGTCGGCTGCAAAGACGAGCCGGGTGCCGAACCTTTTTAGATTTTCCCGCTGGAAACTTTCTATTTTTTCAATGACCTCCACCGCCTCTTCTCTGGTGAATCTCCTTAAAGGATGAAGGCCCTGTCGAAAACGGGTTATCCCTACCGGCACCACGGCGATCGACTGCACCGACGGATGAAGGGAAAACAGGTCCTTCAGGGTCCTTTCCAATACCTCGCCGTCGTTTATTCCCGGACAGAGGACTATCTGCGTGTGAAAAAGGATGCCGTTTTCCTTTAAGAACACCAGGCGCTCCATTATCTTATCCGCATCTTTATTCTTAAGCATGGCTTTTCTCACTTGGCCGTCGGTGGCGTGGACCGAAATGTATAATGGTGATAACCTCATCGAAACTATTCTTTCCAGGTCCTCATCCTTGAGATTGGTGAGGGTTATAAAAGTGCCTTCGAGCACCGAAAGCCGGTAGTCATCATCTTTTATATATAAAGAAGGCCTCAGGCCTTTCGGCATCTGGTCGACGAAACAGAAAATGCATTTATTCCGGCAGGGCCTGATCCCATCTATGAGGGGATTTTCAAATTCCACCCCCAGATCTTCGTCGAATTCCTTTTCGACGACTAATTCCCGCTCCTTGCCATCGCTGGCCTTTACCCGGATATTCAATTTTTCATCGGTTACGAGAAACATGTAATCTATTATGTCCTTTACGCTGCGGCCGTTTATCTGCAAAATCTCGTCGCCTTTTTTCAGGCCCGCCTTTTCCGCCAGACTCCCCTTTTTTATCTCTTTTATTACTGCTTTTCCCAATTTTTCCTGCTCCTTTTGCTTTTATTACCAGGTGTCAGTAATATTATCTCGGATAAAGGGGAGTAAGTCAAGGTGCTAGAGCAGGCCCAGGGCCCTTTTAACTTCCTTTACCATTTTTACAAAATCGAAGTACCTTTCTTGAATCCCCCTTATGGTAAGGGGCCTCCCGACGGATACCAGCCCCATTCTCCGGGAAAGAATTCCCCCTATTTTGGTCTTTAAGTTCACTAGGGGAATCGCATCCACGAAAATAACGTCTTCCGGCTCCACGCCGCTATGTTGCAGGAAGCTCACTATAGCGTTTTTGACGAGCAGGCGCTGGCTTGCCATCCCGATTATGTAGATCTCAGCTCCCTTTCGATCTTTTCCCATAAAAAAAGGTGTTCCGATTTCGGCTGAAGCGGTTTTGTCGTAATGCGGCAGTTTTTCAATTTCCTCCAATTCCGGCACCCGGTCTTCCGGAAGCCAACCAAGGTGAATGGCGGCTGCCACCACTGAAGAATGGGCGCTGCCGTAACAGCAGTAAAAGATTTTCATGCTATCACCTTTTAACCCGACTGCTTGATATTTTCCACCAAAACTCTCAATTTACCGAAGCTTTTTTTTATCCCCATCATCAAGAAAAAATCTCCCACCCCTTTTAATTTCAACCTCTCCAGCAAGAAGCATCCCGCTGAAAAAAGGAAATTTCCGTACGGCAGCAGATCCACGAACACCACCGCCTCTTCGCCCATATTGTAGATACGGGCAACGCCTTTTAAAGCCCTTTCCACAACCTTGCCGACTTTCTTGGCGCCCATTATGTAAATTTTCCGCCCCTTTTCATCCTCCCCGATGAAATAAAGCCATCCTAACCTATCAACTTCCACTTTTCCGAAATAGGCCAGGCATTCAATCTTCTCCCGATCGAATTCTTTTAAATGACCCAGATGCAAAGCAGCAGCTACCGCCGCCAGGTAGCTGCCGTAATAGCAGGAGTATATCACATTAGACAAAGCCATTCCCCCATCAGTGTCTCACAATGACGTAAGTGCCGTTTTCCAGGTCATGGACCATCCCCGAAAGAATCCGGGCGAGATTCGACGCGATCTTTTCTCTTTCTTCTTCATCTTTGGCGTAAAAAACGGGAACTCCCGAAGCGGGCTGCGTGCCGTCGACCGTGACTATAGCCAGTATGACTTCCGACAATCCTATGTTTTGCACAAAATCACCTCTCATCTCAATCTGCAGCTTTCTTTCAGGCTTTAGATTGAAGGGGTTGTTATCTTCTGGCGCTTTCCAAAACCGGCATCCTCTCTACTTTATATCACCGCTGATCCTGCCAAGATCCCTCACCAGGACTTTTTTTAAAATTAAAGTAGGTCAGTTTTGATCCCTCGAATTCTCATCGTCGCCTTCTCTTTTGCCCTTCCTGGCGTTCCCCAGGAAGTTGGCGAATTCGGTGCTCATGAAGCGCCCTACTTTGCTGGTCAGCTCCTTCCACCCGCCGGTGCTGATGAGCAAATAGCCTATGAGACCGGCCGCACCGATGGTCACGATGCCGAGGATGCTCTTCAAAGTGCCTCCACCTTCTCCCCGAATCTGGGTGGTGCTGCCGCTCCCTGGCGTAGCCTTTTTCTGGTGATCTTCACCGTAGAGGGTCGTGGCTATCACATCGGCAAGGATTTTCACCCCTTTTTCCGCACTCTGGCGGTAGTTGGTGTAGGTGCCCGCCTCCACGAGGATGGTGCGCGGAAAGAGGTCCTGGTTGTAATTTCCTTTGCCGTAGAAAATGCCCTTTATCAAGCCCGGGTACTTTTTATCGGCCACAGCCTTGATCTGCCAGGCAAAATTGTTGATGGTTTTCATCTGGGGATTTTGCCGCCCTACCACCAGCTGGACCTTGGCCAGCGGTTCGCCGTTGACCTCCCCGGAGTATTCCTCGGCGGGAACGGCGTCCCGGTGTACATCAATGATGGCGTCGGGGTTTTGCTTTAAAAGTTCCATGGCGGTCCGGCGCGACCGTTCGTAGGCCGCAGCATCGTGGGGATCGTGGGAGCGATCAGAATGTATCACGTTTATTCCCTTTTCCTCCAGGGCCTTCTTCAGGGCCTGGCCCACTTTAAATATTCCGCCGTTATAGGGAATGCTGGCCTTTCCATCGGTGGGCACGTAAGATTCATCGCTGTGCGTATGGTAAATAGCCACCGTCCTTTTCCCGGCCTCGGCGAAAACGCTCTGATGATCGGAGGCCTGGATTTCGCCAAGAGCCTTCTCCAGATCCACTTTCTCCTTAAATACGGCGTACGCTTTGTCCCCTTCCACCCTTACGATTTCGTAAAGATCGTTTTGGGCATCCAGGTACTGGTCGCCGACGCTGACCACTCTGGCCGTGGCAAAGATCTTCCTGCCGGTTTTTTCCTCGTAGACGGTAAAATAGCCGTCAGACCTTTCGTCCTCGGCAAAGCAGAGGTTAGGAAACAGGGTCGAAGAGAACAATATTAGAAGAAGAGCAGCGAGCCTCAGCACTTTCACCTTTCATCACCTTCTTTGTCAGCCTTTTCGGTGCCGCCCTGGAGCTTCTCTCGCGTCTCTCCCACCAGCTCGCACAGGGCCACGCCTATGACTCCCGATATTATCGCCGCATCGAATACCCCAGCTCCTCCTATTGCAGTGCCTGCGGGCTGGCCGGCCAGCCCCACAGCATAAATAATGTCGGAAATCAATATGCCCATCACCCCGGCCACGAAAGCGCCCCGCCTCGACCTGCCGAAAATATAGGCTATCAACCCGGCGAAAATGGAAAAAACTATCAGGGGGTCGACCATCATGGTCTCCGGTTCAGAGGGTAAAAGTCTTCCACCTGCGTACACCGCCAGCCCCGTCAGCAGCGATGCCACGATGGCCCTAATCTTTTCCTCCCTTTCGTCGGCGGTAGCTATGAGGTAAACGGCAAGGCCTATCGGTATCAGGCCGCCGCCTATATTTATGGAAAGCCCTGATCCCAGCGGTATATTAGGCAAGAAAGTCCCTACGGCCATGGCCCCTATGAAGGCGAGGGCCATCTTGTCGGACAGCCGCATCCGGTCCAGTATTCTCTGCAGGAGGCCAAAATATATGAGTACTGCCAGCACCAGCAGCAAGGTCACTCCTACCGGCATCCGTTTCACCTCTTTTACAAATTTTCTTTTTTATCTTTGCCCAAGCCTATTTTATTTATTCTGAATCAAACGAAAAAAAGCAGCCACAAGGCTGCTTTGAATCATATTATGTTATTTTAATTCTATCACCGCCGCCAGGCTGCCCGTCATTCCCCTGTCCCGCCTGTACGAATAGAAAAGGTCGGGCCGGCAATGGGTGCAAAAGCCGCTGACCGTGATGTTTTCGGGCCTTACTCCTGCGTCTTCCAGCTGCCTTTTATTGGCTTTTACCAGGTCCAGCAGCCAGCGGCCGTCTCCTCTATCTTCCACCAGAGTTTCCCAGTATTCGAAAGCATCTTTAAACTTTTCCACCACGTTTTCGCCCACTTCGTAACAGCTTCCCGCGATGCAGGGGCCGATTCCGCACAGCAATTTCTCCACAGGAGTGCCAAAAACTTCGACCATCTTTTCGACGGTTTTCATTCCCACCTTTTTAACGGTCCCGCGCCACCCCGCATGGGCGAGCCCCACGGCGGGAGTCACCGGATCTAAGAAGAACAGCGGGACGCAATCGGCGTAGTAAGTTATCAGGGCTACCCCCTTTTCGGCAGTTATGAGGGCGTCTTTTCCGGTGATATCGGATTTCTTCAATATTCCCTTTCCTCTGTCTTCTCTCCCTGCCACATGGACCTCGCTCTCATGGACCTGATGGGACGCCACCAGGTTTTCCATTTCGATGCCCACCGCATCGCAAAAGGCCCGGTAGTTTTTAAGCACCGTTTCCCGGTCGTCGCCCTTGCTGAATCCCAGATTCAACGATTCGCAGTGGCCCCGGCTAAAACCGCCCCGGCGGGTCGAAAAAGCGTGCCTCACGAGGCCCGTCGCTTCAAAGGCCGGAATTACCAAATATTGCACTTCGCCTTTTTTCCTCAGTTCAAAGCTCATCGCCTTCACCCTACTTTGCACATATTTTGCAGATTTCGCAGAGCTCCTCGGTACACCTTCGGGTAGCTTTTCCCTCCATCGCTCTCTGGTATTCCTTTACGAAGTAGTCTTTTGACAGCCCCATATCTATAAACTCCCAGGGCAGCACCGCATCGAGCGGAAACTCCCGGTGGGCGTAAAATTCCACCTTCTTCCCATCGACTTCAAAACGCTTGAGCTTTGTCAAATTTCCCCCCGACCGATGGACTTTATACAGCAACTCGGCGGTATCCCGGTCCCCCCGGGCCAAAGCCGCCTGCACCTGAGATATGCGGGGACTTTCGTATAAAAGCCTTATCCCTCTGGACTTAAGATGTCCCTGGAGCTTTTTTATTCTACCTTCCAAAACCGTCAAATCCTCCATTCCGCACCACTGGAAAGGAGTAAAGGGTTTTGGAATGAAAGGATTCACGCTGGCCGTGAGGACTCCATCTTTATTTTTCCCCTTCGCCATCCTTTCTTTGATTTTTATGAGAAACTCGATCATTTCTACGATGTCATCGTCCGTTTCGGTAGGCAAGCCTATGATGTAATAGAGCTTTATATTTTTAATGCCGTAACTTTCGGCCAATTCCACCGCACCGAGCACGTGTTCCTCGGTGATGCCCTTATTTATGACCTGCCGGAGCCTCTGGGAACCGGCTTCCGGAGCTATAGTTAGAGTCTTATGGCCGCTAAAGGAAAGGCCTTGAACGAGCCTTTCGCTCAGAGAATCGGCCCGGAGAGACGACACCGAAAACTTGATGCCATTTCGGACGAATTCTTCCACCAATTCGTCTATTTGGGGATAATCGGACACGGCGGCGCCTACCAGCCCCACCTTCTTGCCCAGGCCGGCGGCAAATTTGGCCCTTTCCAGTATTTTTTCCGCCCTCCTTGCCCGGGGAACCCGGTAGCAGTATCCCGCCATGCAAAACCGGCAGTTCCTGCCGCACCCCCTCGAGACTTCGATGAGAAA
The DNA here is from genome assembly GCA_003242255.1 of Bacillota bacterium. Lineage (GTDB taxonomy): Bacteria > Bacillota > Thermosediminibacteria > Thermosediminibacterales > Thermosediminibacteraceae > Fervidicola. The sequence continues at coordinate 3,827 of QGUT01000045.1, read as the reverse complement.
CATGTCCCTAAATTCGGTGTTAGGCGTGACAACCGCCGTCTCGGTGCTGAAGGCATTTAGATTCCTAACCCATCTCCTCTTTACCTTTTGGGGGGCGGGCGGATGGACTTTAAATTCCTTTATCTCTCCGTTCTCGCCGTATCTTACCTCGTAAAAGGCCGGGACGTAAACGCCGGCAATTTGGGCCATCTTTTCGAGGATGAGCTCCTTCGGCTTTCCTGCGCTTTCCCGAAAAACGTCCAGTATCTCGTGGATCACCTCTTCCCCTTCGCCGATGACGAATAAGTCGACAAAGGCCGAAAGTGGCTCCGGGTTGAAAGTAACCGCCGGCCCTCCGGCCATGACAAGGGGACTTTTCCTTTCGCTCGCCAATAGGGGAATGCCGGCACCGTCCAAAATCTTCAGCACATTGAAGTAATCCATTTCATAAGAAACGGAAAAACCTATTATATCGTATTCGCTGAGCGGCTTTAGGGCTTCCATAGTGTAAGGGGGGAAGCCTTTAAATAAGAATGCCCGGTGGCACAGCGCATCGGCCCTGGAATTAATTTCCCGGTATATAGCCTGAAAACCGAGGTTGGCCATCCCCAGTTCGTAGGCGTTGGGAAATGCCAAGGCCACGTTCACCGGCGCCGAACCGAAGCTTTTTTCAGGAACCAAGCTGGTCTCCTGCTCTTTTAATTTCTCCATTTCGAGGCGCAACTTCCAGTCCATACAGCACTTTTTCCTCCTTTTATCCAAAATTATAATGTTTTTTGAGAAAAATAAAAAGGCTTGTAGAAAGCCCAGGCGAAAATTTAATCTCCTTTATTCGGTTCGGCAACCTCCGAAAGTTCTATCAGTATAACGTCGCTTCCTATCTTTTTTATTTTTTCCCATGGGATTACGTAATCTCCGCCCTTGCTGAAGACGCTGAAAATTCTGGCCGGAGCCGGCACTATGATCGCCCTTATGCGACCTTCTTCCAAGTCTATGTCCAGGTCGTTTATAAATCCCAGCCTCTTGCCGTCGGTTATGTTTATTATTTCTCTTTGCCTCAAATCCGAAGCTTTTACCACCGCCATCACCCCTCTCATATAATTTATATTCAGCAGGACAAAAAAATGTAAAAAAAATAGGACCAATTTGGCCCTATCAGTTCACCTTCATTATTATTTTCCTGATCCTCTCTTCTTCCATCACCAGTTTCAACGGTTCTTCCTGGTTGACGTAAACCAGGTTTTTCATATTGTAAGCCACAACGGCTTTCGTTCCCAACAAATAATAAAAGCAAAAGAGGAAAGCCACCGTTAAAATGGCGATAAAGAGCTTTTTTAGCGTTTCCATACGGTTCACCCCAACTAAATGTATTTTCTCAGATGTTTTAAAGCGGCCTTCTCAAGCCTGGAAACCTGAGCCTGAGAAATCCCTATCTCCTGGGCTACTTCCATTTGCGTCTTACCTTCAAAAAACCGGAGGGTCAGGATCATCTTCTCCCGGTCGTTTAACTTCTGCATGGCTTCTTTTATGGCGATGCTGCTTATCCAATTTTCATCCACATTCTTATCGTCGCTTATCTGGTCCATGACGAATATAGGGTCTCCTCCATCGTGGTAAATCGGCTCGAACAGCGATATGGGCTCCTGGATTGCATCCAGGGCCATGACTATTTCCTCCGCGGGCATGTTCATCTCTTTCGCTATTTCGTCGATGGAAGGTTCCCTGGAATTTTTGCTGACCAGCGAGTCTCTGACCTGCAATGCTTTATACGCCACATCCCTTAAAGATCGGCTGACCCTTATGGGATTGTTGTCTCTTAGATAGCGCCGAATTTCCCCTATGATCATCGGAACGGCGTAAGTGGAAAATTTTACGTTTTGGCTTAAGTCAAAATTATCTATGGCTTTCATCAAGCCTATGCATCCGACCTGAAAGAGGTCGTCGACGTATTCGCCCCGATTGTTGAACCTCTGAATGACGCTCAGCACCAGTCGCAAATTACCGTGGATCAGCTTTTCCCGAGCTTCTTTATCCCCCTGCTTTACTTTTTCAAAAAGCTCTTTCATTTTGCTGTTGGACAGTACGGGCAACTTTGAAGTATTGACTCCACAAATCTCTACTTTGTTCAAATTCATAAAATATCCCCCTGTCTTTCCAGTGCCTCATTTAAATTTTTGCCACAGGGGGAAGTTTTTATTCGCTTTTATATTACATCATCCTAATTATTTCCTTTTTTAGCCTTTTTATGATCCTTTTTTCCAGCCGCGAAATGTAGGACTGGGAAATGCCCAGGAGTTCGGCCACCTCCTTTTGGGTTTTCTCCTTTCCGTCATTGAGCCCGAACCTGAGTTCCATTATGCACCTTTCCCTTTTTGACAGGCGCCTTATGGCTGCTCCGAGGAGCTCCTTTTCCACTTCTTCTTCTATGCAACGGTAGATCATGTCGCTGTCGGTCCCCAAAATATCCGAGAGCAAGAGTTCATTGCCGTCCCAATCTACGTTTAGCGGTTCGTCGAAAGACACCTCAACGCGGTTTTTGTTGTTCCGCCTCAAGTACATCAAAATCTCGTTTTCTATGCACCTGGAAGCGTAAGTGGCCAGTTTTATCTTTTTCCTCGGGTCGAAAGTATTAATAGCTTTTATAAGTCCGATGGTGCCTATAGATATGAGGTCTTCTATGCCCGCCCCGGTGTTCTCAAACTTGCGGGCGATGTAAACCACCAGCCTCAGATTTCTCTCTATCAAAACGTTTTTTACCGATTTATCTCCCCTCTCCAATTTGCTCAGCAAAATGGCTTCTTCTTCGCTGGAAAGCGGAGGCGGGAGGGTCTCGCTGCCTCCTATGTAGTATATAACCCTTTTTTCTATAATTCCCAGTTTTTGCAGTATTTTAACGACAATTAGTTTTAATCTAACTTTTCCCCACATGACGCTCTCCCTCCTAACCGACAAAAAATTCAGTGCTCAACAAAGCCTCATACTCGCCGTCGGGCGAAAGGGGCCCGGTGCAAATTCCCAGCACCACGTTATCGGTTTCATAAAGTCTCCCCTCCAGCCACATGCAAACCCGGTCCGCTTTAATGCCTGCCATAATGCTGTTATTTCTCCCGATCGAAGCAAAGGGGATGAATCGGATGCGGGTCTCCCACGGCGAATTTAAAACCGACCGCTCCAATTCCTCCAGATTTTCCAAAACTTCGCCTTTGAAGCACGGCCTTAATTTTTCAGGGAGCAGCGGTTCCACAGCCGAATACTCCACTACCATCACCGGATTTCCGGAAACCGGGTCCTTCAGGCCATTGCCCGTATCGATAAAAGCCCTCATATTTAATTTTTCCCCTGCGACATAAACTGTCACCGGGACCACGAGGGAATGAGTCAGGAATTTTCTAGAAACCGTCGCCCACACCAATCGGAAAAACCCAAACAAAAAGGAAAGGGAAACGAGTAATATCCACCATGGTACGTAAATATTATTTACTAGAAGTTCCTGCTTAAAAGCGCTGTCGGTACTCATCAGGTAGAATAGCGCAAAGGATCCACCTCCTATCATGAATGAAACAAAATAAAACAGGCTTAAAGCTCTAAAAAACTCGCCAAAGGTCATCGGATAAAAGGCGGTTGTGAGCATGAGAAGCGATGCGACAATCTTGCCGGGTATCGTATTGGAAAATCCGCCGTTTGAAAAAAGAACATCGAGGAGAAATAGATTCCCGAGTATAGCAGCCAAAATGAACCTGAACCTTTTGGATTTTAATTTCAGAATCAATTTGACCAAATATAGTATTGCCAGGTTCATTATAAAATTTATACCGATCAACACGTCCAAATATATGACCATATAGTCC
>QGUT01000196.1 GCA_003242255.1 Bacillota bacterium | reverse complement strand
GGGTAAGAGGTATTGGGAGGGCAGGGACATGCGCTTGATACCTTTTACCCGTTTTTTTTGCTCTGTAGCGATTATAATTATCATCCTTTCCCTGACAGGGTGCGGAGAAAAACAGAATGTGGTAGAAGAAGAAGAGGAAGGGCCGGTAGTCATAACCCTTTGGGATTACCCCCGCTGGAAAGATGAAAAAGGAAACAGCTTCGGGTGGATAGAAAAGAAGATCGCCGAATTTGAAAAATCCCATCCGGGAGTGTTCGTGCACCTCAGGAAAATGAAGTGGGAATACGGGCCGATAGAACTCAAGGCGGCCGCCACCACCGGCACCAATCCGGACATAGCGCCGGTGGCAGGAGATATCGATTTCATCCTCAAAGGTTACCTGGAGCCGGTCGATGAATTTTTTACTCAAGAAGAACTGGAAAAGTACGACCCGAGGACCCTGGAGGCCTTAAGCTATAAGGGTAAGCTTTACGGCTTTCCCTGGTTCATAACTGTAAATGCCCTGTTTTTAAACGCCGACATGTTTCGGGAAAGGGAAGTGGCCCTTCCGGCGGACGGAAGGTGGAGTTACCAGGAGTTCGTAAATTCCCTTCAGAAGCTGACCGTCGACAAGAACCGGGACGGAAAACCTGAAATCTTTGGCTTTAGCGGCCTACTTACTTCCGGGAATTATCAGCTGTGGAATTTCGTGACGATGGATGGGGCCAGGATTTTCGACGAGGAGGGGAGATTTTCGCTCAACTGCCCCGAGGGCATATCGGCTTTAAGCAAGCTTGTGGACCTTTCGGTCAAGTACAGGGTGGTTCCGGAAGATTTCGGCACGAGCGATGAGAAGAAAGTCTGGAGCGATTTTGCCGAAAAAAAGAGGATAGCCGTTTATCCGGCAGGCCCCTGGGCCATCAAAATCTTAGCGGAAAATCAAAAAAAGGGAAGCGGTTTTAACTTTGAAATAGCCCACTACCCTTATGGAAACGGAAAAGGAAGGCCTATAGCGACGGTGGCGGGTTACTCCATATTTAAACAGGAAGACCCCAGAAAAAAGGCCCTGTGCGCCGAATTTTTGAAATTTATTACTTCAGAAGAAGAACAGGAGAAACTCACCGAATACGGGGTGTTTCCAGCTCTAAAGCACCTTCAGGAAAAGGTGGCCGAAGATGCCTTCATGAAGCGCATGAAGGAGATCCTAGACGAGTCGGAGGTTCTGCCCAAAATCTCCAATTTCGCCATGGTGGAAGAGGTAATCACGTCCCAGATCCGCCAGGCCGTTTTGGGTAAAAAGACTCCCGATGAGGCTTTAGCCGACGCCGAAGCGGAAATAATTAAAGCCCAGAAGACTTTCATGCAATATTTTCCTGAAGATGGAAATTATAAATAGCAGGGTAGAATTTATCCGGAAACCCGGAGGGATCTTTATGGCGGAAGGAGCGTCTAAAAGTTTTTACCTGGGAATCGGCCCTATCCGGTGCGGTGCCTATACCGTTTCGGCGGTAATACGCGTAGACATGAAGGGATTTATTTCAAACGGCGGCCTTATTTTTTTTGCGGACCTTGTCCCAGACACTTTAGGAATTTTCCACGACGAAGGCCCCGAGCAGATTTATTCCTGGAAGTGCTCCCCATAAAAAATTTTTTCGATTCCGGAAAGTGGTTTTCAAAATTAATGTATAATTTATGTTAGAGGCGTATTTTAAGTTCTAGCGAAAGGAAGAGAGCCGTGGATAAGATTTCGATTTACAACGGACTGTGCGAGCTAATACCTCGCGACAGGCTGAAGATAGACGAGCCGATGAAATACCATACTTCCTTTCGGATAGGCGGACCTGCCGACGTGATGGTATTGCCGCAGAACGTGGACGAGATAAAGAAAGTGGTAAACTACTGCGGCCAGAACGGCATTCCCCTGTTCGTGATGGGAAATGGCACCAACCTGCTGGTGCGGGATAAAGGCATAAGGGGCGTGGTGATTAAAATCGCCCAGAATTTTAACGGCGTTGAAGTGCAGGACAACATCATTAGAGCCAGATCCGGGACACTCTTGACCATAGTTTCCAAAGTAGCTTTAGAAAACGGCCTTGCCGGCTTGGAGTTTGCCAGCGGCATTCCGGGCACCCTTGGGGGAGCGATAATAATGAATGCCGGCGCCTATGACGGCGAAATGTCCCAGGTGGTAAGAAGAGTGGAGGTGATGGATTTAAAGGGGGAAATGATTTCCATGGAAAAGGAAGAACTCGACTTTTCTTACCGCTGGTGCAAGCTGCAGACCGGGGATAAAATCGTGCTGGAAGCGGAGCTGGAGCTTAAAGCCGCTAAGCCTGAAGATATCAAAAAGAAGATGGAAGAATTCTCCAGGAGAAGGAAGTTGAAGCAGCCGCTCAACATGCCCAGTGCCGGCAGCACCTTTAAAAGGCCACCTGGAAATTACGCGGGTTTTTTGATTGAAAAGGCGGGACTAAAAGGTTACAAAGTGGGAGACGCCATGGTATCGGAACTTCACGCCGGCTTCATAGTGAATACCGGCCAGGCCACCGCCAAGGACGTGCTCGGCTTAATTGAAATCATTCAGGACAGGGTCAAAAAGGAGTTTGGAATTTTGCTGGAGCCCGAAATAAAAGTGGTCGGCGAGGAATGAAGGGGGAAGGACAGTGATTATAGGTCTCGACGTGGGCGGCACTCATATCGATGCCGTGCTTTTAAATGGAGGCAAAGTCTTTAAAACGGCAAAGGTGCCCTATTCTTCCAATTCCATAGTCGAAGGCATCTGCAAAGCCGTCGATGAGTTGACGGCGGAAGTGGACCCCGGGAATATAGAGAGGGTGAACCTGAGCACCACCATTTGCACCAACGCGGTGCTGGAGGGAAAAACATCGCCCGTGGGCATG
>QGUT01000195.1 GCA_003242255.1 Bacillota bacterium | reverse complement strand
CTGTCTTTGAGGCAGAAAGGACTCTCCCAGGCCGAAGTGGCGAAAAGATTCGGGATAGACCGGTCTTTCATCTCGAGAATAGAAAACCTGGGCGAGGTGAGAAAGGGCAAGACCATAGCCCTTGTGGGTTTTCCGCTCAAAAACACCGCCGAAATAGAACAGGTGGCCCGGGAGGAAGGGGTGGACTTCGTCCTCCTCATGAGCGACAAAGAGCGCTGGGATTTCGTCTATAACAAATCGGGGATAGAGCTGGTAAACGAGATAATGGACCTGATATACAAGGTGAGGCAGCACGACGTGGTGGTAATTTTAGGCTCAGACCAGCGGATAAAGCTCTTCAGGGCGCTCCTCGACAACGAAGTGGTGGCCATAGAGATAGGGCGATCTCCGATGAAAGAGGATGTGTACGTGGAACCCGAGGCCCTGAGGGAAATTATAAAGAAAATAAGGGAGTGATGAGCCGTGAAGCACGTGATGAGTGTGAGCCTTGGTTCGTCGAAGAGAAACCACAGCGTAAAGGTGAACATACTGGGGGAGGACTTTCTCATAGAGCGGGTAGGCACCGATGGGGATAAGCAGAAGGCAGCGGAAATCATAAGGCAGTACGACGGCAAGGTCAGCGCCTTTGGACTTGGGGGCATCGACCTTTACCTGTTCGCCGGAAAAAAGCGCTACATAATAAAAGATGCGGCAAAGCTCGCCGCCTGCGCTCAAAAATCGCCGGTGGTGGACGGCTCGGGGCTCAAAGACACCCTGGAGCGAAAGGTGATAGAATACCTGCAGAAGGAGAAGATCGTTGATTTTAAGGGGAAAAAGGTGATCCTGGTCGCCGCCACCGACCGGTTCGGCATGGCGGAAGCCCTGGAGAAAGCGGGAGCGGTGATGACTTACGGCGATCTGATCTTCGCCCTCGGCATCCCGATTCCCCTTCATTCGCTGAAAGTCATAGACGTTTTGGCGAGAATAATGGTGCCGATCCTCGCCAGGTTGCCCTTCGAGATGCTCTACCCGACGGGCAAAAAGCAGGAAAGCAGCAAATCTGCGCACAGCAGATTTTTCGAAGAGGCGGATATCATCGCTGGAGATTTTCTGTATATAAAAAGGTATATGCCGGAGAAACTTCCGGGGAAGATAATCATAACCAATACGGTGACCGGCGAAGACGTGGAGATGCTGAGAGAAAAGGGGGTTAAGATGCTGGTCACCACGACGCCGGAGCTGGAGGGCAGGTCCTTCGGCACCAACGTGATGGAGGCCGTGCTGGTTTCCCTGGCAGAAAAGCCTGCCAAGGAACTCACACCGGAAGACTACGAAAGGCTTTTAGAAAAAATCGGCTTTTCACCGCGCATAGAAAAATTAAACTAAGCGACGAGGTGTTGCCAATGCCAATGGATAATTTCGCTTTTATAATCCATCCCATCGACGCTTACGATGCAGCGAGAAAATTCAAATTCATGAGGTCTTGGCCGGAAAGCCTCATAGAAGGAGTTATGAAACACATTCCGCCGGTGAAGGTTTCCCACATCACGGGAGTAAAATCTCCATACAACGAGATCGAGGGCTGGTTCGTGGGATGCCCCCTCACCACCCGGCAGATGATGACCCTGCCGGAGGACTTCGTGATAAAGAAGATAATAAAGGCGGGGAAGCTGGCCGAAAAATTGGGGGCCAAAATCGTGGGCCTGGGAGCCTTCACCTCGGTAGTGGGGGACGCCGGCATCACCATATCGAAAAATCTGAACATCCCCGTCACCACGGGCAACAGCTACACCGTGGCGACGGCCATCGAGGGGGCCGTCAAGGCGGCCGAAATCATGGGGAAGGACATAAAAAATGCGGAAGTGGTGGTAATAGGCGCTACCGGTTCCATCGGGAAGGTGTGCGCAGAAATTCTGGCTCGGGACGCCAAATTTTTAACCCTGGTCGGGCGAAATACCCAGAGGCTCGAAGCCATCGCCGAAAAAATCCTGAAAGAGACCGGGCTTTCGGCGCGGATCACTTCTGACGTTAAGAAGGCCTTGAGAAAGGCGGACGTGGTGATTACAGTAACCAGCAGCGTGGATACCATAATAGAGCCCGAAGATTTAAAGCCCGGAGCTGTGGTGTGCGACGTGGCAAGGCCCCGGGACGTCTCCAAAGAAGTGGCGGAAAAGCGGGACGACGTTCTCATCATCGAGGGCGGCGTGGTGGAAGTGCCCGGCGATGTGAATTTTAATTTCAATTTCGGCTTTGAGCCGAAGACGAGCTACGCCTGTATGGCCGAGACAATGATACTCGCTCTAGAGCGGAGGTACGAGTGCTTTACTCTGGGAAGGGACCTTACGGTGGAGCAGGTGGAGGAAATCTCAAGGCTCGCCAAAAAGCACGGCTTTAAGCTGGCGGGATTCAGGAGCTTCGAGCGGCCGGTGACTCAGGAGCAGATAGAAAAGATAAAAGAAAACGCCAGGCGAAATCTTGAGAAAAGAAGCAGCGACGCTGTTTAGAGGGGCGCCCGACGCGGGCGCCTTGATCTTTAAAAAGGTGGTATAATAAATCTGAAGAAAGTAATTTCCGAAAGGGGGAAAATCCGCCGGCTGGGAATCCCCTTGAGATAAGGGCGGAATACAAATACCCCAGCCCCGGATTGATCGTCCGGGTAAGGAGCCTGCCATGGGTATTGTCGGAGGTTTTCTCATGCCCCATCCGCCCATTATGGTTCAGGAGGTAGGCGGTGATGAGACGCGGAAAGTTCGCTCTTCCGTTGAGGCCGCTCACCGAGTGGGAGAGGAAATCAGGCAGTTAGCCCCGATGCGGTGGTGCTCATATCCCCCCACGGGCCCGTCTTCCGGGATGCAATCTGCCTTTACGATTTTCCCTTGAGGGGGAGTTTTGCCTCCTTCGGTG
>QGUT01000194.1 GCA_003242255.1 Bacillota bacterium | reverse complement strand
TCCTTATTTTAGAAATAAGAACAGCGATTACAACAGGCCTCTTTCTTTCGATTACACCGGAAACAAGAATTTTGTCTCCCACGTAAAAAGCATTGAAACGGGAGATGTAATAGAGATTGAGCCATCTTATTTTAAGCTGCTCTTTCTAGAAAAAACAGCCGATAGGTACAGAGTAGGAGATGGGTTAAGGCCGCTTCACGACTTAAAAAGGCTCCAAGAGCTTTGGAAAGAGATTAGAAGCAGGCTGAAGGCAAAAACATGGAGTTCGTCTCAAATATACGCTTTTAGAGATGAAGTCAGGAGAAGAAGTGTTTACGGCAGTGAAGGGTTCGAAGAATTTATGAAAGCCAATTTAATAAATATTCTGGATATATCTCCGGCAAAGGAGAAAGAGTTGTTTGACAAATTTATACTAGCGCTAAAGGATGAATTATTGGACTTATGTCTGTTTTGGAATCTTCAAGTAAAGAAAGATAAGTAAGCAGAGGAGGATAAAAAATGAGCGAAAAATTATATGAAGTAAAAACCTATTATGCAATAGCCCTGGACCCAATCCATGTGGGGGCCGGCAGTGCAAGGCTTGAGAGGGTGGATCTGCCTATAATCAGGGAACCGGGGACGAATATTCCCAAAATACCGGGCACGAGTTTGAGTGGAACCGCCAGGGCGTACACAGCCATGAAAACCTCCAGGTACAACTGGAAAGGAGAGGATGGCAAAATATACTCCTGTGCTGGGAGGGGTGGCGAAGGAGGGGAAAAACATTGTGGTAAAGTGGACCCCGCCTGCCCGGTCTGCGTTCCTTACGGTTTTTCGAAGGGGACGTATAGCATGCAGGGGTTGGCCCAATTCTTTGATGCCCAAATTTTATTATTCGCGGTTGCGTCAATGGTCGGTCCGGTTTGGGTAACTTCTCCTTTGGCGCTAGAAGGGTCGGAATTAAAGGGCGATTTTCAGGTTCAGGATGTGGGTTTTTATCCCTTGGGGGAGCAGCTGAAGGGTAAGGAAAAGTTAAATTTTGGCTGGCTAATGTTAAATAAAGGAGAAGGAAAGGGCAACATTGATCTTCTTCCAATCCCCGAAAAAGTCAAACAAAGAACGGTACTTGTTTCCGATAAACTATTTTCCCTGATTGTAAACAGCAACCTGGAGGTGAGGACCTCTGTCAGCATAGATCCTAATACGGGAACGGCGGAAGAAGGTGCGCTCTTTACCTATGAAGCAATACCAAGAGGGACAATTTTAAAGTTTGATGTAATTTACAATTCCGGCCAATTTTTCATGGTTGGTGGTCGGAAACTTAAGACGGAAGGGTGCGGCGATGTAGGGACCGAGTGGGTAAAAACTCAAGTAGAAAAAGGAATGAAGCTTTTTGAAGTGTTGGGTATCGGCGGAATGGGCACAAGAGGAATGGGAAGGCTCAAAGTGCTCAACCTCGAAAAGGGGGATTGTTGAAATGGAGAATTTGGATAGGCTATGTGCAGAATACGGAAATAAATTTGCAAAAGAGGTCAGTGAAGGACTCGGCAATGCCAAAGCAGCGGAGACGTTTATCACTAAAGCTTTGGGCGTTTTACAGGAACAGGGTTTGTATGCATTTTTGTTATTCTGCGAGTCAAGGGGAGACAAAGAAAAGCCCGGTGCGATAAGAATAAAAAAGCTAACGGAGGAAATATTGAAGGATAAGCTAAGCCTTGTAAACAACGGAGATATTCTTAAAGAGATAAGCGACAAAGACAATGGCCTCGCATCGAGGCTGGACGATCTGATACTTGCTATTCAGGTACTTGAGAAATCTCTTATCTATGCCAGGTTCCACGCGAAAGCGATGAAAAAAAGCGGGTGAAGAATAAATGAGTTGGCATCTTTATTCAATGAACTTCAGACTCAAATCTCCGCTTCACATAGGTTTCCATAAGGTCATGCATCTTTTTTTGACAAGAGAATATATTCCCCCAAAACCCTTCTGGGGGGCTTTAACAGCTAAGCTTACGCGTGAATTAACTTTGATGGAATATGAGAAGGTTGGGGAGTTTTTAAAAACTGCTATAAGGTTTGGATACTTATATATATGGGATAAAGACAAAGATATAGTGTATACTCCGAGATATACGGACGAAGGTTTAAAATTTGGCAGTTCGAAAGGAGAGGAAATTTTTCAAAACGAATTTGCTAAAAGATACATAAGTTCTCTAGCTTCCACCGCTATTGAAGCACACTCTCTCACCGCCGAAGAAGGTATGTTGCACGAGGTAGAATTCATCAGCCCTTATACACTGGATGAGGGACAACCGGTCTTCTTCAGAGGGTTGCTGTGGGTATGCGAATTTTCAGGTGACGGATTTTCCATAGCAGATTTGGGAGAGGATGATTTTACAATTCAATATGGCGATAGACGTGTTAAATTTTCTGAACTGGTAGATGATTTACAGGTTGGCGGCGAAAGGAAATACGGATTTGGGTTGCTAAAAATGGCGGGCAAGCCTAAAAAAGAGAACGGCAATGACTTGACCAGCTTGGGATATAATGGAACGTGGGAAGAAAAAGATGATGAAATTTACGTGAGCATTGGAAGACATGGCCCTGTATGGTCTCACGTTAAATATGCTCCTGATTTAAAAATAAAAGGGGAAATGGAACCCTTTGTAGGCAGAAATTGGAGCGATAAAGGCGCTGGCAGAGAGTTGAACATTTGCGGATTGTGTTGGTCTCCGGGGTCAATTCTATTAGAAGAAAAAATATTTAAAGTCACAAGAGACTTTGGCCTGTGGGAAACTTAGATTTCATCCAGGCCAAGATAGTACGCAAGCGTTTAAATGGCCTAAAAGTGAATGAAAACGCTGAAGTTCAATAGAGAAGGTTATGAGTTTTTCTTCCCACTTCTT
>QGUT01000193.1 GCA_003242255.1 Bacillota bacterium | reverse complement strand
GTTTATTCCCTGCGGAATTACCTTTCCCATCGAACTTCCGGAAATGTGCATAAAGCTGCACGGGGTGAAAAAGACCCGCCTGGTGTTAGACCCCTTTATGGGCATCGGCGCTACGGCCGCTGCCTGCCTTAAGCTGGACGTAAATGCAGTGGGCTTCGAGGTAGACGAAGAGCGCATGAAAAAGGCGATGGAGTCGCTCCAAGTTTTGCAAAATAATAGTTGACTTTGGGACATCAATGTGGTATTATAATACAAACAAAAATGAATATGAGCCTTTAAACTGGTCCTGTGAGGCTAGTAAGGCGACGGTTGGAAAATAAAAGCCTTTCTCTGCCTGACAGAGGAAGGCTTTTTTAATAAGAAAGCCCCTGCTGCCTCGCAGCAGGGGCTCAAATTTTGAGAGGAGGAATAATGTGAAAGAATTGACTGCAGTTTCCAGGGATTTTTCAGGTCCTTTGAAGGAAGAAGATAGGATATCGCTATGGCAGCTCCTGGTCCTGGGACTCCAGCACACCTTCACCATGTTCGGAGCTACCGTCCTGGTCCCGCTCCTTACCGGGCTGGATGTGGGAGTGGCCCTTTTTACGGCCGGCATAGGTACGCTGTTCTTCCACGTGGTGACGAAAGGGAAGGTGCCGATTTTTCTGGGATCATCCTTTGCATTCATCGCACCGGTAGCCCTGGTGGTAAAACAGTGGGGGATTCCGGCGGCTCAGGGAGGCATTATAGCGGCAGGACTTTTGTACGTCGTGATGGCCCTGTTGATTTACTTCCTCGGAAAGGATTTCATGGAAAGGCTTCTTCCGCCCATAGTGACGGGGCCGGTAATTATGGTCATCGGCTTGAACCTCGCTCCCACCGCGGTTCAGAGCGCTTCCCAGAACTGGGCGATAGCGCTGATAGTTCTCGTTGCGGTTGCCATCGTAAGCGTCTACGGAAAAGGGTTTTTCAAGCTGGTGCCGGTGCTGGTGGGGTTAATAGCGGGCTATGTGGCGAGTTTGATCTTCGGAATAGTGGACCTCAAGTCGATTCAGGATGCGGCTCTTTTTGCGGTTCCGAATTTCACCTTCCCCGAGTTCAACCTGTCGGCCATAGGATTGATAGCTCCGGTAGCTATAGCGACCATGGTAGAACATGTAGGCGACATGCTGGCAGTAGGAGCGACCGTGGGAAAGGATTTCGTAAAGGACCCGGGGCTCCACTGGACCCTGATAGGGGACGGCATAGCCACCTCCCTGGCGGGCTTATTCGGAGGACCTGCCAATACGACCTACTCTGAAAACACCGGAGTGCTGGCCCTCACCGGCGTTTGGAAGTCCCAGGTCATGAGGGTGGCAGCGGTGATGGCCATCCTGCTTGCTAACTTTCAAAAACTCACCGCTATGATCAGGACCGTGCCGGACCCGGTAATAGGAGGCATATCGATAGTCCTGTTCGGAATGATAGCGAGCATAGGTGCCAGGACTTTAGTGGAGAACAAGGTCGATTTTACCAAGGCGAGAAATCTTTTAATCTCCAGCGTGATTATGGTAATCGGCATCGGCGGCGCTGTGATCCAATTGCCGGGAGGAATTCAGTTCGGCGGCGTGGGCCTGGCAGCGGTTTTGGGCATAATCTTAAACCAGCTGCTCCCCCAGGAATAAATAGAATAAAAAAATGTCCCGAGAGATTTGCTCTCGGGACATTTTTTTTTGAGTTTCTGTTATAATTTAAAATAGCTATATTCGGGTTCGGAGGTAGCTATGAATCAACTTCCCATAAATGAACGGGTGATGAAAATTAAAAAGGATGTAGACCACATAGATAGGTTCATCGAGGAGTACAAGCCTTTTATCGCCTCGGTGGTCGAAAAATACGCGGGGCGCCCGGTAGAATACGGAGTGGACGACGAACTCAGCATAGCTCTGATAGCTTTTAACGAGGCCATTCAAAAGTACGACATCAATAAGGGCAATTTTCTCTCCTTCGCCAGGAATGTGATAAAAAGCCGCCTCATCGATTATTACAGAAAAGAGCGGAAGGATTCGGGGGCGTTGATTTACATAGGTCAGGGGACAGCGGACGAGGAGGAAGCCAGCCTGGAAATAGGCTTCGAAGAATCTATAAAAAACTACCATGAGGAAGAGATAAGCCGCCTGAGAAGGCTCGAGATATTGGAGATCAAAGAAGAACTGGCAAAGTGGGGGATTTCCTTTTTGGACCTGGCCAGAAGTTCGCCCAAACGGGAAGAGACCAGGAGGACTTACCTTCGGGTGGTCGACTTCATCCTTTCTTCGCCCGAAATACTAAAGACAATAATGGAAAAAAGGTATCTGCCTCTCGATAAAATCGAGAAAGCTACCAAGATATCCAGAAAGAAGTTCGAGCGCGGGCGAAATTATATAATAGCGGCGGTTGTAATTCTTTCAGGGGACTATAAGTACATAAAAGATTACATAAGATGGAGGTAAAAAATGAAGGCCGTCATAGTGGAGATTCAGCGGGATTACATAGTAGCGGTCAACCGAAAAGGGGAATTCCTTAAGGTGCCCAACAGGTACCCGGACCGGCAGGTCGGCGACGAGATAGATATTCCAGAGATAAGCACCTCTTCGATATTGAGGAGAATCGCTTCCATAGCGGCAGTCTTGGTGATAATGACAGTCCTGGGATATGGCGCAGCCTTTTTCAGCCCCGCGACTTACGTCACGATGGACGCTAATTCCAGCGTGGAGATAACCCTTAACCGGTTTGACCGGGCCATCGACGTCGTGGGTTTGGATGAAGAAGGAAAGCATCTGGTTGGAGACGGAAGATCCTTTTGGGCCATGCCCGCCGAAAAAGTGGTGGGGACCCTGCTTGAGAAGATGAAGGAGCGGGACTTTTTCGGAGATGAGCCGATGGTGA
>QGUT01000044.1 GCA_003242255.1 Bacillota bacterium | reverse complement strand
AAAAGACCCATGTCAGTGCCATGGGTCCTGGGGAAATCGCATGAGAACCTTTTTCAGGGTTTTAATCTCTACCGGCGAGTCGTCGTGAAACATGCCTTTTTTGAGCCCCTGAAGCGACCTTATGCCGCTTTCGGTGGAAATGTCGAGTTCCTGCGCAATCCTGGATAGAGTCTTTTTTCTCGCCCGGCTCAAGGATTCGAAGATATTGAGCCCTTGCTTTAGCTGTTTTCTAAATTCTTCCCCCAGGTAAACCGAGGTCATCCGGGTCATGGGATTGCCGCAGACGCCGCTTCCAGTCACCCCAAACACTTCGGGGAGTTCGTGGGCAAAGCCTATTTCCACCGACCACATCAATTCTTCGGTCTCCCGCTTCATGCAGAGCCTCAGGGTCTTAGGGGTGCAGAAGGCGTAATTTTTTAAGGACCTGATAATGGCGTGCTCCACGGTGTGGGCCTGCTCGGGCTCTAAGTCTTCCCTGCTCAGGCGGCCCACAATGGCCACTTTTTTGCCCGTTTCGTATTCCCACCCGTAAATCGTTATCTCCATGCTCTGCCGGTCGGACCCGAAGGTGGTATAGCCGCCCGCCGGCTGCCACCCAGCACCGCAAATTGCAGGATATCCTTTCTCTCTCAGTTCATCCAGGTCCATTCTCTCCAGGTTGTAAGCGACGAGACCTTCGTCGGTAAACTCGAAGCTCCCAGCTTTGTACCTTTCCAGACCGGACACCCTGGCGAAGAGCCCCGCAATTTTATTGCCGGGCACCACCTGCTCGACCCAGAGCTCTTCTATCCGAGCCATCACTCCTACCGGATAAAATTCCCGGTCTTCCGGCGACATCGGAAATAAAAATATATCTTTCCCCTTTCCGACTTTCAGGAGCATTCGGATAAAATAAGGTTCCAAAAAAAGGCCGGTCATACTTCCGCCGTTTATCTTGGGCAGGACGCCGTTGGTAATCGGAAGGGCAAAGGCTTCCATCACATCACCTCCTGCCCTGCGGCATTTTCCAGCTTTGCGAAGTACTCCTCCAGCACCGATTTGATTTCGTCAGGGTCGGAGCTTTTTTGTATTCGCTGTTTTACAGGGGAGGAATGGGGCAATCCCTTCAGGTACCACGCGATATGCTTTCTCATTTCCAGGAGGCCTACCTTCTCGCCGTGGAACTCCAGGGCCAGATCCAGGTGCCTGTATATCACCTGCTTTCTTTCTTCCAGCGTGGGCTTCGGCAGTTTTTCGCCTGTCTTAAGATAATGCTTTATTTCCCTGAAGATGAAGGGGTTTCCCAGGGCGCCCCGCCCCACCATGATGCCGTCGCAACCGGTTCGCTCCAGCATGGAAAGAGCGTCTTCCGCCGAAAACACGTCGCCGTTTCCTATGACGGGGATTTTCACCGCTTCCTTCACTTTCCTGATTATATCCCAATCGGCTTTGCCGCTGTAAAACTGCTCCCTGGTCCTCCCGTGGATTATGACCAGGGCGGCTCCACTGCTTTCTGCCATTTTTGAAAACTCGACGGCGTTGACGCTCCCCTCATCCCATCCCTTCCGGATCTTTACCGTGACCGGCACCTTCGATGCTTTTGCCGATTCCCTGATTATTTCCCCTGCCAGAGCCGGCTCCTTCATCAGGGCGCATCCATCGCCGTTTTTCACGATCTTCGGCGTGGGACACCCCATGTTTATGTTTATAAAATCAAAAGGGTAGTCTTTTATCCTTTCGATGGCTTTGGAGAAAAATTCGGGGTCGTTTCCGAAAAGCTGGACCCCTACCGGATGTTCGGAAGGGGAAACCTGAAGCAGGGATTCGGTCTTCCTGTCGCCGTAGCACAAGCCCCTGGTGCTCACCATCTCAGTTATCATCACATCGGCTCCGTACTCCTTGCAGATCACCCTGAACGGAAGGTCGGTTATTCCCGCCATGGGCGCGAGAAATACCGGCGGTAAGTCGAAATTGGGGAAACCGGGCCAGTTTCCCCAATCATATCGCATTTTTTTCATAAATTATCCTCAACCCCTCCAGGGTCAGCATGCTGTCGACCTGATCTATGGTCCTGGTGGCGGATGCGATAAGCCGCGCAATTCCCCCCGTCGCCACTACAAAAATGTCCTTTTCCCCCAGTTCTTCCTCCATCTCCTTTTTTATATGCTCCACTATGTGGTCCACCAGTCCGGCGTAACCGTAATAGAGGCCCGACTGGATGTTGGTGGCAGTGTTTTTCCCTATGGCCTTTTCCGGCTTTACTATTTCCACCCGGTAAAGCTTGGACGCGCTTTTGAAAAGGGCCTCGGCTGAGATCATGAGGCCGGGGGCTATGGCCCCTCCGAGGAATTCCAGATTGGAGCTCACCGCGTCGAAAGTGGTGGCGGTCCCGAAATCTACTACGATCAGGGGAGCCTTATATTTGTGGCTGGCCCCTACCATGTTGGCTATACGGTCCGCCCCCACCTCGCGGGGGTTTTCGACCTTTATGTTGATCCCCGTCTTGATGCCAGGCCCGACCAGCAAGGGTTTTTTTTCGAGGTATTTTACGCACATCTTTTCGAGGTAAGGGGTAATGGTGGGAACCACCGACGATATCACGATCCCTTTTATCTGCCTGTAGTCGATCCGGGCATTTTCCATCAGGTTCTTCAAAAGGATGCCGTACTCGTCTTCAGTCTGCTCCTTGTGGGTCGAAAGTCTCCAGTGGGCTATGAGGTCTTCTCCCTGGAAAACGCCGAACACTATGTTGGTGTTGCCTACGTCCATGGTGATGAGCAAAATATCACCTTCTCACTCTTTTAAGACTTCTGTGAACCAGGGCTGTTATCAAAACGGCCACCACTACCTCGGGTATGCCGTGGGTAACGGCCACCGTCCACGCTGCGGGGGCCGGAATATACCCTCTCAATACCGCAAGCCCCAGGACTCCTGCCGTATTGGTAATGGTGCCGAATGCCGCGGCGATGGCCGCGCTGCCGGTAAACCGATAGGCGTAGTGGGCTACCACACCGATCATGATCCTGGGCAAGATCGCAATCAAGGGGTCGGCAAAAATGGGGGAACCAACCCTGATGAAGCTGTGAAGGCCGAAAATGAGGCCTGCCAGGGCCCCGGTCACCGGTCCTTCCAGCACTCCCCCCAGTATGGCTGGAATGTGCATGATCGTGGCATTTCCAGCCGCAGTGGGCACCGGAATGAACCCCAGGGGAGTGATGCCCAGGACTATGGAGATAGCTCCCAGAACCCCTGCTACTGCCAGGGTCCTTACCCCGAGCTCCCCTCCCTTCGCCCTGCTGCCGTTCATTTTTTCACCTCCCGTTCCGGCTCCTCCCGGATGCCGGACGAATTACCAGTCTTATTTTATCATAATAAAAACAAAAATCAACGCGACGTGTCTAAAAGCCTTAGCGTGCGTTTCCCGAGATTATGCGAGGCATATTGCATAATTAAGCTATATTTTTTCGTTTTTAGAATATAAATAATATAGCATATTGAGCATTAATATGATATAATTATTGGCAGTTTATGAATAAATAGTTCGAAGGAGGATGTGGTATGACGGTGCGGCTTGCCATAAACGGCTTCGGACGCATTGGAAAAAACATCCTCAGAATTTGCCTGGAGGGCGGCAACCCGGAGGTAGAGGTGGTGGCCATCAACAGTTCCAGTGGCCCGAAGCCCCATGCTCACCTTTTCAAATACGATTCGGTATACGGCGTTTTTCCTGGGAGCGTCGAGGCGTCCGATGACGCCATTACGGTGAATGGAAAGCGAATCCCCTTTTTTGCCGAAAAGGACCCCGAAAAACTTCCGTGGGGAGAACTGGGAATAGACATCGTCATCGAGTCCTCGGGCAAATTCAGGAAAAGGCAGGATGCGGAAAAGCACCTGAAAGCCGGAGCAAAGCGGGTGATAATAACCGCACCGGCGGAAAACGCCGACAGGACCATCGTCATGGGCGTCAACGAAAAGGATTTCGATGCCGAGAGGGATTTTATAGTGTCCTCGGCTTCCTGCACCACCAACTGCCTGGCACCGGTGGTAAAAGTAATCGATGACAATCTGAGGATAATCAACGGTTCCATGTCCACAGTTCACGCATACACCGCCGACCAGAGCCTGGTTGACAGGGCGCACAAAGACCTGCGCCGGGCCAGGGCTGCTGCGATGTCCATAATCCCGACCACGACCGGGGCTGCCGAAGCCATAGGCCTCGTCATCCCACACCTTTCGGGAAAGCTCAACGGCCTTGCCTTCAGAGTTCCGACTCCGACGGTGTCCATAATTGACCTGGTGGCCAACGTAGAAAGGCCCACGAGCCGGGAGGAGCTAAACGCCCTTTTTGAAGAAGCTTCAAAAGGGGAACTCAAGGGCATTTTAGACTACACGGAAGAACCGCTGGTATCCGCCGATTTTATCAAAAATCCCCATTCAGCAGTGGTAGACGGGCTTTCCACTATGGTCATAGAAGACCGGGTGGTGAAGGTGCTGGCCTGGTACGACAACGAGTACGGCTATTCCCTGCGGGTCACCGAGCTCGCCGCCTATATGGGACAGAAGTTAAAAATCGGCGCGGTGAGATAAATGAAGAAAGGGAAGCCCTTTCATGCACTTTCTAGGGCTTCCCTTTTCATCGCTTTGATCAGATCTTCCAGTTTTGAGAGAAATTCGTCGATGACGCTGCTGCTCAAGCTGTAGTACACGTACTTCCCTTCATGCCGGCTTTTTATGATCCCGCTTATCTTTAGAAGCCTGAGGTGCCCCGAAATGTTCGACTGGCTGGCACCTAACTCCTTCACCAGCTGGCTAACCGTTTTTTCCCTTTCCCTCAAGGCCTCCACTATCCTGAGCCTGGTCTTGTCAGCTAGGCTTTCCAGGAACCTTACTTTGGATTCAACCGTCAAAGGTTTCCCCCCTCACAGCATTCTCCTCCCTCATCTTTTTATCATACCAGATTTTATCCGCTATTTCACCCCATTTTTCCGCATAGGGCTTCAATTTTTCTGCAAATTCCGCCGCCGTCTCGTTGGCCGAAAGCTGCGTGCTGTAAGCTCCGCTCTCCTCCACGATTTCCTTGAGCATCTCCGGGTTGTCGATGAGCGGGCACGGCCTTCTCATGTTTTTATTGAAGGGCTGCCGCTTTTGGTAGGCCAGCATCAGCGGCGACCGAAGGGCTTCTCTCAGGCTCACGTTCTTGATATTGCAGGTGGAGTAGTGAACGAAGGCACAGGGCTCCACTTCTCCCTGGGCGTTGATGTGCAGGTACCTCCTGCCTCCGGCTATGCAGCCGTTGGAAGCCTCGCCGTCGTTCCAGAAATCCATGATGAATATGGGTTTGGTCCTGCGGTACTCCAAAATCCTGTCGTACATGTACGCCCTCTGCTCGGGGGTGGCCATCATCTCCAGGTCCACATCCTTGCCGATGGGTATATAGGTAAAATACCAGGCGAAGGCGACCCCTTTGTCCACCAGCATATCCACGAATTCTTCGCTGGCGAGCTCCTCCGTATTATTCCTGGTGTATGTAACCGATACGCCGTACAGCAGCCCCGCTTCTCTCATTTTGTCCATGGCGCTCATTACCTTCTTGAAAACTCCCTTACCTCTTCGCCGGTCCGTGGTCTCTTCAAACCCTTCGATGCTGAAAGCAACGGTTATGTTGCCGAGCCTCTGCATGTTCTTTATGAGTTCGTCGTCCACCAAGGTGCCGTTGGTGAAAAGGTGAAACACCATGGAATTGTGCTTTTCGGCGAGTTTCAGTATATCGTTCTTCCTTATGAGCGGTTCGCCCCCCGACATGACTATGAAGTATATCCCCAGATCTTCAGCCTCGGTGCAGATCCGGTCCAGCACTTCGAAGCTCAGCTCTTCCTTCCTCTGGTAATCGCCAGCCCAGCAGCCGATGCAGCTCAAGTTGCACCTTTCGGTGGGATCCACGAGAAGAGCCCAGGGGACCGAGCAACCAAGCTTTTTCGCGTTTTCCATCTGTTTGGGCACTCCAAGGAAGTTGGCGTTTACGAAGAAGTTCACCGCCATTCTCTGTTTGACGTTCGGATGGATTTGGGTGAGCAACCGTTCGGCATATTTGTACCAGTTGGAGTCCTTATCTTCGAGAAATTTTTTAACGGAAGCCACATTCCTCTTGTGATGTTCCGGCATCGGGATCTTTTCAATCCAATCCAGGATCTTCTCCATGTTGTCCATCGGTTCATTCACTAAAAATTTAATGCCCTGCTGTATCACCTTCTCCCCCAGAAGACTCCGGGCCAGATCCATTACGATCCTCCTCTCAAAATTATTGTCATATCATTATATGATGATATGTCAATATATATTATAAATGACCAGGTTATATATGTCAATTATCCTTCTCAATTGAGGAGCAATTTCGCCCCTACGGCCAGCAGCACCAGCCCTAAAAACCGCATCCAGGTAAAAGGGGCCTTTTCAAGCCCGAAACATCCAAAGTGGTCCAGGAGACAGGCTGTCAGCACCTGGCCTACAATGATGGCGGTAGTCGCCACCGCCGCTCCCAGCCGGGGGATGCTCATCACCACCGTGTACGTGATGAGGACCCCTATGGCGCCTCCTAGGTAATCGTACCAGGGGATGTCCGCGTACCTGCTCCATTCGGCCTTGCCCAAGCCCGAAAAGACCACCAGGGCCATTATCAAAGTGGCTGTGAGGTGCACGATAAACGTAGCCCCCGAAATCCCCAAAGCCCTGCTCACCACCGAATTCATGGCCCCCTGCACCGCCATGAGAAGCCCTGCAAAAGCTGCCACGGCGAGGAAAAATAATTCTCCTGAAATGTTCACCGGCATCACCTTCCAGTACGATATCTTTTTTGGTGCCGCTATTTTATGTTTTCACCGGACAAGATAAATATGCAAAAAAAAGGCCCACCAATCGGTGGGTCTTTTTTTCTCTTTACGCATTCGCGAAAACTTCCCGGAACTCCTCTTCCGAAAGTTTTTCGCGCTCCAGAAGTGCCTCAGCCACTTTATGGAGCTTATTTATATTTTCGCTGAGGAGCGTCTTCGCCCTGTTGTAGCACTTGTCGATGATGCTCCTCACTTCCTTGTCTATGGCCGCCGCCACTTCCTCGCTGTAGTTCCTACCCCTGGCCAGGTCCCTGCCCAAAAATACTTCTTCCTGCTTGTGTCCCAGGGTCATGGGGCCCAGATTCTCGCTCATCCCGTATTCCATTACCATCCTGCGGGCTATCTCGGTGGCCCGCTCCAGATCGTTCTGGGCGCCGGTGCTGACTTCTTTCAGCACCAGCTCCTCCGAGGCCCTGCCTCCCAAAAGATGGGTTACGTGGTCGAGGAGCTCGTTCTTGCTCATGAAGAACCGGTCTTCCTTCGGCAGGATCAGTGTGTATCCGCCGGCCCTACCCCTTGGGATGATGGAAACTTCGTGAACCGGGTCGACGCTGGGCAGAAGCTCGGCGACCACCGCGTGACCCGCCTCGTGGTAGGCGACCAAACGTCTTTCCCTTTCCGTCATTATGCGGTTCTTCTTTTCGGGGCCTGCCACCACCCTGGTTATGGCCTCTTCCAGTTCCTCCATGGTTATCTTCTTCTTGTTCCTCCGGGCGGCGAGCAGGGCCGCTTCGTTCATCAGGTTTTCCAGATCGGCCCCGGTAAATCCAGGAGTCCTCCGGGCGAGGACGCTCAAGTCCACATCCTCGGCCAGCGGCTTATTTCTGGCGTGAACCTTCAATATCTCTTCTCTGCCTTTGACGTCCGGCCGATCGACCACAATCTGGCGGTCGAACCTGCCGGGCCTCAAGAGTGCCGGGTCCAGGATATCGGGCCTGTTGGTGGCAGCTATTATTATGATCCCTTCGTTGACGGTAAAACCGTCCATCTCGACCAGGAGCTGGTTCAAGGTCTGTTCCCGCTCGTCGTGGCCGCCGCCCAGTCCAGCTCCGCGCTGTCTTCCTACGGCGTCAATTTCATCTATGAACACGATGCACGGAGCGTTCTTCTTGGCCTGATCGAACAGGTCCCGCACCCGGGCAGCACCCACACCTACGAACATCTCCACGAAGTCGGAACCGCTAATGCTGAAAAACGGGACTCCCGCCTCTCCGGCCACCGCCCGGGCCAGCAAGGTCTTGCCCGTGCCCGGAGGGCCGACGAGAAGCACGCCTTTGGGAATTCTCGCCCCTAATTCTATGAACTTTTTCGGGTGCTTTAGAAAATCCACCACTTCCTGGAGCTCTTCCTTCGCCTCATCTACCCCAGCCACGTCTTTAAAAGTTACCTTCCTCTTGTCATCGGTGTGAAGCCGGGCCCTGCTCCGGCCGAAGCTCATCACCCGGCTGCCGCCGCCCTGGCTCTGCTGCATGATGAAAAACCAGGCGCCTACAAAGAGCAACCCCATCAGGATGGAAGGAAGTACCTGAGACCACCAGGGCATGGAAGGTGCCGGCTGAGCTATTAAGGTGAGTTCCCCGTTGTCTATCCTCGGCTGAATTCGCTCTATGAACACCGTCTTGTCGGGAATGAAGCTGGTAAATTTCCGGCCGTCTTTTAAAGTTCCCTCTATATTGTTGTCCATCATTTTTATTTCTTTTACTGACCCATTGTCTATAAGGCGGATGAGGTCAGTATATCCTATTCTCGCGTGTACGTCGGTTTTTGTGGAGTACCATTGTACGAGAGATAAAATTAGTATAAATATTAAGAGGTAAAAGCCCGCATTGCGAAGAAGGTTGTTCAAAATTGTTCCTCCCTTCAAGGGTCGAATAATCCCTTCGTTATTCTACCATATTCTAATAATATTTGCAAAAGGCTAATAATATTTACCTTTCTTCGCTGCTTTTTATGGCTTCTTCTTTCAAAATACCTATGAAGGGGAGATTCCTGTACTTTTCGTCGTAATCCAGGCCGTAGCCTACCACAAAGTAATCGGGTATCTCAAATCCCAGATAGTCCACCGGGATCCGCACCTTCCTTCGGCTGGGCTTATCCAGGAGAGTGCAAATCTTAATGCTTGCAGGTTTGCGGGACTTCAACATGTTGTAAAGGTAGCTCAGGGTCAGCCCCGAGTCGATTATGTCTTCCACTATCAGGATGTTCTTTCCCTCCACATCCTGGTCCAGGTCCTTCAATATCCTCACTATCCCCGAGGACTCGGTGGACGCCCCGTAGCTGGATACCGCCATGAAATCCAGTTTTACCGGCAAATCTATATGCCTTATGAGGTCGGCGATAAAAAGCACGGCTCCTTTCAAGACTCCCACGATCAGCACGTCATCTTTATCCCTGTAATCCTGCGTTATTTTTTCGCCCAGTTCCTTCAGTTTCTTCTTTATTTCCTCTTCGGTGATCAGAATTTCTTTAATGTCTTCCAGCATGAATTACTCCTCCTGCATATTATTTTTAGTTTTAAATTCCAGGACCAGAATCCTTTTCGTCCGGTCGGTAACTTTAAACCTTTCGTCTATCCTCATGCCGCAGACCCACAGTATTCTCTCCCCCGAAACGACCAGGGGCACCCGGTCCCTTTCCCGGGCGGGCACTTTGTTGTCCACGAAGAAATCCTGCAGCTTCTTGGAAAAATGGCTTCCGAACGGAATAAACCGGTCCCCGGGCCTGCGGTTTCGCACCCCTAGAGGCTCTTTTATCTTTTCATAATCCAAATACGCCCAATTGGGACTCTTTTTAATGGAAAAGCCCCCCTGCCTTTCAACGATCCGGGCCGAAATTACGGCCCCGGCCTCGGGAATTTCAATTTCCCCGGGAACGGGAAACCGATAATAAAAGCTCATCGCTTCCGGCGGATTTTCGCCGTAAATATAAAAACACCCGTAGCTTTTTTCGCCTGTTAGCCCGTGCGGCAGGCTCAAGCGGCTCCCCGTCGGCTTTTCCATTATAAAATCCACCAGCATCTTGGCGTGCCTGTATTCAAAGTCCTGCAAGATTCCCAGAATTTCTTCGGCCGCCTTCCTCACTACCCTCAGCTTGAGAGAATCGTGCAATTCCCCAAACTTTTTCAGGTCTATCTTCACGCCGCCGGGGATTTTTTCCGAGGTTTCCGCGTAGGCTGCCCGGGTGAGCTCATCCAGCAAGGAAGCGTCAATGGAGGCGATCTCGGAAAGCCTTTTTAGAGCTGCCGAAAGGTGGGGGCAATAGTCCCTCTTGATGAGGGGTATCAACTCCAGCCGGATCTTGTTCCGGAAGTAAATAGCTTGAAGGTTGGTACTGTCCGTCCTGTAAGGGATACCCTCTTTTCTCAGGTATTCCTCTATGGCCTTTCTTTCGACGTCTATGAGCGGGCGTATGTAGTGATCCCTCACCGGCTCGATCCCTACGAGCCCTTCAATGCCGCTTCCCCGGAAGATATTCATGAGGATGGTCTCTTCGCGATCGTTGCTGTTGTGGGCCAGAGCAATCCGATCGGCCCTGATTTTTTCCCTCACCCGCTCAAAAAAGGCATACCTTACCCTCCGGGCCGCGTCTTCCGGCGAAAGTCCCGTTTCCCTCACATAGGCCGGAACATCTATTTTTTCGGCATAAAAGGGCAGCTCCCACTTTCGGGCCAGTTCTCTTACAAAGGCTTCATCTTCATCGGCTTCCCGGCCGCGGAAGGAATGATTGAGGTGGGCCACCGCAAGGTCAATGCCGAATTCCTGCCTGAATCGGAGCAGAAGGTGCAAAAGGCACACCGAATCGGCTCCTCCGGAAACGCCCACCAGAATCCTGTCGCCATTTTTTATCATTTGGTGCTTTGCGACGGTATTTTTGAATACCTCAACGATATCCATACATATACACCAAAATGCGTATTATACAGTATAACTATTTTAAAATAAATAATATCAGAACTTATTCCGAAATACAAGCATAAAAAAAAACAAGGCCTGGACGGCCCTGCTCAGGGAGAATGGGTGTATCGCCACAAACTGCCTACCAGTACCGTCAGATCGTCTTTTATCTTCTTGTTGTTTTCCCTCACCCTTTCTAAGATCTTATTGGCCAATTCCTGCGGGTTGGTGGTAGACACGCTCTCCAGGAATTGGACCATTGCCTTTTCTTTGTCGTCTTCATCCGAGAAGGAATCCAAAGCGCCGTCACTCAACAGGACTATCATATCACCCACTTTTAGATTTTTCTTGACGCTGCTCACCGCTATGCTGTCCACGATTCCGACGGGAAGGGCCCCGCCCTTTACGACTTCCACCTGTTTTCCCCTTTTTATAAAGCTGCTTACCGCCCCTGCCTTTAAAAATTCGGCCTTGCCCGAATAGGTATCTATAAGAACCACATCCAGTGTTGAAAAACTGTCTTCGCCTTCCATCAATTGCATGGCGGAATTCAATATCTCCACAGAATTTTGCCTGTCGTAGCCCGCCTCCAGCAGTTCCTCCAGCAACAAAAGGGTCCTCTCGCTCTCCCGCCTTGCCGCTTCACCAACTCCCATGCCGTCGCTTAGGGCGAGCATAAAATCGCCGTTTTCCAGTTCCGCAAAGGAGAAGCTGTCCCCCGAGACTTCTGCCCCATGTTTCGGAAGGCTCACCACTCCCACGCTTACCCGGAAGCTGCCTTTGGGAACGGCTTTAAGCCGGCACCTATTCCCTCCGCTCCGCAATGGGCATTCCACCGCTTTTACCAATACCTCCGTTCCGAGGCCTTCTTTTATACAGGCGGGAATTTCCTTTTCGCAGAGGTAGCCCTTTGCGCAGGGGCTTTTTTCGATATTGATCTGGAGCTTGTCCATGTTCTTAATAGCGTAAATATGGTCGACCTCAATGCCCCTCTCGGCAAGCTT
>QGUT01000192.1 GCA_003242255.1 Bacillota bacterium | reverse complement strand
CCTTGAAAGCGGCGGAAGAAGATGGGGTGCCCGATCCGCTGACTGACCGCCGGATAAAGCTTTACGTAAAGTCTAAATCCCGGGAGGACAAATGGGAAGAGGCCCTTTTAGAGAGGATGTCCGCCGTTGGGATCGTAATGGCGGACGACGTAAAGAAAGACCCGGGAAGTTACATACTTTGCTTTTCTTACTGCGATTTTCACGCCTTTCTGGACACACAACTCGAAGGTGGGACTTACATATACTCTTCCAGCGAGGCCTTCGACGAGGAGATGCTGATCGACCACCAGCGGGTGAGAAACTGGATAGATTACTTCAAATTTAAGCTCTACGGTGCCCTGGGCCGGGACAGGGAAAGGTCCTGCTTCATTCCAGCGGCCACATCTACGGTCCGGGTATAGAAGAGATGGCGGAGACGATTAGGCCTGAAATTCTCATTCCGGTTCACACCGAAGAAAAGGGATTTTTTCTCCTCCTTCAAGGCTGCGCCGAGTCGCCTGGCCCGAAAAAGGAAAGCAATTTTGAAAAGAAGCGTAGCTTGTCACCAAGCCGCCCGAAGGGGCGGCTTGGTGTTTAATCGACATTTTTTTCTATCATTTCAGGTATGTTGGATTATGTAGAAAAGTAAAGTGAAAATGAATAAGATATTAATAAAAATTAAAAGTAAACAAAAGTTTTACAAAGAATAAGAATGATGGTAAAATTGAAATGAACTGAATAAGGGCCGGGAGAAAAGATAACTGGAGTGGTTTTATGGAAAGAACCTTGGGATACGATGAGATGGAATTGTTAAAAATGATCGTGGAGGCTATCCCCAACCCCGCTTGCCTTATTTCCAAGGACCACCGCATTCTGGCTCAAAACAAAGCGACGGAAGAAATAATCGGCACTAAAGTCGGCTGCTCTTGCTGGGGGAAAATCCACGAAGGCGCATCGCCGTCGGAGGATGGGGGAGATCCGCAGGGGAAGACCGATAACGGTTTGGGGACAATCTGCAAAAGGTGCATGGCGGAAGAAGCTCTGGCTAAAGGTTCCGCTATATGTGAGCAGATCGAGAGCCTGGGAAGGTACTGGGAGGTATGGTGGATACCGGTAGGCAAAGACATATGCCTTCACTATATAATAGATATAACCAAGTACAAGCTCCACGAGAAGGAGCTGACACAAAAAGAGAGGTACCTGGAAATACTGCTTTCGAGCATTCCGGCAGCAGTGATCATAATAGACGCTGAGAAAAAACGGGTGGAAGGGATAAATGAAGAAGCCCTTTCGCTGATCGGAGCGGAAAAAGGGGAAGTGATAGGCAAAAATTGCGATGAATTTTTTGAGTGCAGGGAATGTATTAAAGAAGGAGATACATTTTCTAAAAGGTTTGAAACAATTTTGTACAGAAAGAGCGGCGAGCAAGTACCGATTATTAAATCGATGCGGCAGGTTCACACCGACAATGGAGAAAAGTTAATCGAGGCCTTTATAGATATAACCGACAGAAAGAAATTGGAGGAGGAACTTTATAGACTGTCGATCACCGATCCGCTCACCGAAGCTTATAACTACAGGCATTTCTACCGGAAGTTGCAGGAAGAGGTGGAAAGGGCAAGGCGCACAAAGGAAAAATTTTCGCTGATCCTGTTCGACCTGGACGATTTTAAGAAGTTCAACGATAAATACGGCCATAGCGTGGGAGATACGGTATTGATCGAAGTGGTTAAGGCTGTAAAAAGGAGGATAAGGAAAATTGACGTCCTTGCCCGCTGGGGAGGAGAGGAATTTATAATCCTTTTGCCGAACACCCGGAAAGAGGATGCAATTAAACTGGCCAATGACTTGAGCGATATAATAACTTCGGTAAGGATTCCCAATATCGATGCGGTAAGTGCCAGTTTCGGCGTGGTAGAGTATTTAGACGGAGATACAGCCGATACCATTACCAACAGGGTAGACAAGTTGATGTACGAAGCAAAAGGTAAGGGGAAAAATCTGGTAGTTCATTAAAAATTCGCCCAAAAGGGCTTTTTTTATGTCCACAATAAAACCAATTTCGACATTTTAATATATAATATTTATAGCTGAATTTTTTTAGAATGCAGGTGAGGATCATGAACAATGTGGCGAGAGCTTTTCTGTTGACGCTCTTTGCGGGTCTGAGCACGGGTATCGGAAGCGCCATTGCCTTTTACGCCAAAAAGACCAATACCAAGTTTCTTTCCGTGAGCCTCGGCATCTCGGCAGGCGTGATGGTATACGTCTCCTTCGTCGAACTGCTCACCCAATCCATGGATGTTTTGGGCAAAGCTTTGGGAGCCAAAATGGGCTCTTTCGTCAGTATAATGTCCTTTTTTACCGGCGTGTTTCTCATAGCCGTAATCGACAAACTGGTGCCCAGCGAAGGTAATCCCCACGAAATGCAAAGTGTAGAGAAAATAAATGATGGAATAAAAAAGGATGAAAGGCTGCTTAGAACCGGATTTTTGACGGCTCTGGCAGTTGCCGTGCACAACTTTCCCGAGGGCTTCGCAGCCTTTGCCTCAGCCTTGCAGGAGGCATCCATAGCCATACCAATTGCCGTAGCCATAGCCATCCACAACATACCCGAGGGCATAGCCGTGTCGGTCCCGATATATTACGCCACCGGGGATAAGAAGAAGGCGTTCGTCTATTCTTTCCTTTCAGGGCTTTCGGAGCCGCTGGGAGCTGCACTCTTTTATTTAATATTATTTCCCTTCATCAACGATATCGTAATAGGAGCCATATATGCCTGCATAGCAGGTATAATGGTGTTTATTTCGATCGATGAGCTCTTGCCTTCGGCCCGCGAATACGGTGAACACCACCTTTCGGTGTACGGATTCGTAGGCGGCATGGCGATCATGGCTTTCATTTTTCTGCCTTTTATATAGATTT
>QGUT01000043.1 GCA_003242255.1 Bacillota bacterium | reverse complement strand
GGGTTATGACTACCGGCCCTTCCTCTTCTTCTTCTACCACATTCTGTTTTTCTCCGCACCCTGTCAGGGAAAGGATGATAATTATAATGGCTACAGAGCAAAAAAAACGGGTAAAAGGTATCAAGCGCATGTCCCTGCCCTCCCAATACCTCTTACCCTATCTATATTATGGCTGATTTAAAATTATACGCTTACTGGTCAACGGTCTCGGTCAATTCCCTGAATTCCTTCATTATGCTTCTCGTCACTTCACCGGGAACGCCGTCGCCTATTATCTTGCCGTCCACTTTTACAATCGGCATGATCTCGGTCATCGTGCCGGTTACGAACACTTCGTCCGCATCGAAGAGCTTATCCAAAGTGAAGTTTTCTTCCACTACCTCCACGCCCAGTTTTTCAGCGATTTCAAGCACGACTCCCCTGGTAATCCCGTGCAATATGAAGTTGTTGGCTGGATGGGTAAAAAGCCTTTTATTTTTGACTATAAAGACGTTGCTGCTGGAAGCTTCGGTAACTACGCCGCCCCTGTGGAATATGGCCTCATAGGCACCGGCTTTTTTCGCCTTTTCCTTGGCAATGCAGTTGGGGATGAGTTGCACGCTCTTTATATTGCAGCGCATCCACCGCTCATCGGGGACCGTGATGGCGCTCACGCCGTTTTCATAGTATTCCTGGGGCTGAGCTTTGGCCTCGCGGACGAGGACTACCCAGGTGCAGGTGGTATTCGCCGGGAAATTGTGCTGGCGCGGCGCTGCACCGCGGGTCACCTGAATGTATACCGAGGCATCCTTGAATCCTCCGTCCAATACCGCCTTCCTGCAGACTTCTTTCAACTCATCCAGGCCAAAATCGAGGTCCAGGTATATCTCCCGGGCACCCTTCTTCAGCCTCTCCAGGTGCCTGTCCAGATAAAAGAACCTGCCGCCGTAAACCCGGACTACTTCATAGAGGCCGTCGCCGAACTGAAAGCCCCTGTCCTCCACCGATACCTTGGCATCACCGTAGTCCACTCTTTTACCGTTTAAATATACAACGGTCATCCAAAACCCCCCAAACTATTTTTTTGCTTCAGGCCCCTGACATGCTGCCGGTATTTCCTTTCCCTTTGATTTTAAATAGGATAATACTTTTTCGGCCGAAGTATTCAGGATATTTTCCTCGGGAATACCGACCTCCTCTATCAGCTTAAGGGCCTTTTCAAAACTGCCTACGTCGAAACATATGTGGGCATCGCTGCCGACTGCAATTTTCGCCCCGAGTTTTGCCGCCTTTTTCGCAATAAGTAGGCAGTTTTTTTCGCTGCCGCGCCGGCTCACGGTTAAGGAACTGTTGTTGATTTCGATGTGCACGCCCAATTCCACCGCAGCTTCAACCACTTTATCAATGTCTATCGGGAATTCCGGGTTTCCCGGGTGCACGAGCACATCTACGTAAGGATTCTTCATGGCGTTGATGGCTGCCCGGGTGTTCTCTTCCACCGTCCCTCCCGGGTAACAGTGAGTATGAAAACCCGCCAGCACAATGTCCAGACTTTCAAGGTACTTCTCCGGCAGGTCCAGGGTCCCGTCGCAATCAAGGATATTGGCTTCTATTCCGCGGAGGATGAGGACGCCATCAATTTGCCTGGGCAAAACTTTGAGGTTCCCAAAATGATATGCGTGGGGGCCGCCCGGCATCGAAGGGCCGTGGTCGGTTATGGCTATCATCTTGAGGCCTTTAGCATGAGCGGCCCTGGCATTTTCGACCACGGTGCTGTAGGCATGGCCGCTTGCCACCGTATGACAGTGGGTATCCACTTCCAGTTTCAAAGGAATCACCAGCTTTCGCGCGCTTTCAGTCTTTCATGCGGTTCTTCAGAGTATTTATGAAATCTATTTCGGTCGGGTCTTTTTCGTTCAGCACGGCGAGGTACGCACTCACGTAGTCGCCGAAGAGCACGTGGTACATTATTCTCTCCAGCCTCGTCTCTCCCAGGGGCCATACCTCAGTCACCCCCGAAACCACATCTTTTATCAGAGATGAGGTGATCTCGATTCTCTTCTTGACCCGCTCGTTTTCTTCCGGGGACCTCAATATCACGATTTCCATCAATTTGAGGAGTTCAGGATCTCCCTCAAAGCCCATTATCTCGTTGTGGTTGAGTTCGGGAAAGACGTTGAAGAACGCCGGGTGCTTGCTGTTTTCGTTCATCTGACCTTTCCAGCGAACCGCCAGGGCGTCGGTGACCCCCTGGGAGCCGTATATGACCGGAATCTTGCCGTAAAGCTTTCTCGCGAGGGCTTTGGCCGCATTTTTTTCTTCCGCGACCTCGGGAGCTAAATTCTCCCTTTCCTTTTTCATGAGTTCGACTGCCCCTGCAATCTGCTTTTTACACCCCTGTACTATTCCGAGTTCTTCTAAAAGCACCAAAAGCGGCATAAGAGAATACCCTATTGCCGCCCGGGGAGGCAATCCTGCCGGGATGGTGATGACAGGCACTTCATCGGATAGGGCCTTGTTTTTGAGTTCTCCTCCCGTCGTTATGGCCACCATCTTGGCTTTTTTCGCCCTGGCTTCATCGTAAGCCGCCAGGGTCTCTTCCGTATTCCCGGAATAGCTCGACGCTACTACCAAGGTCCTATCGTCCACAAAGGGCGGCAGGTGGTAGTCCCTGTTCACGAAAACAGGGAGATGACACGAATCCCCGGCCACCATTTTAGCCAGGTCGCCGCCTATAGCAGAACCTCCCAACCCGCATATGACCACGTTCACGATGTTGTAAAACTTCAGGCCTTTTACGCTCTTTTCCGCAATCTCTACCGCCTCTTCGCATTGTTCCGGCAGCCGGTAGATCAGGTCAAACATCCCTTTTTGGTCCAGTTGTCTTATTTTTTCCAAATTGTCTAACACTCACCATACCCCCCATTTTATTGTTATTCCTTTTCTTCTTCCTGGATTTTATCCATGACTTTTTTGGCAAAAATGAGCGCCGCATTATGGCCCATCGCTTTTAACCGGTGGTCCATGGCCGCCACTTCTATTATAGCGGCCAGATTCCTCCCGGGCCTTATCGGAATGGTCTTTTTAGGGATCCAAGCATCCAGAATCTTTATCTTTTCCTCTTCGAGGCCCAGCCGGTCCTTCTCCATGTATTTTTCCCATTCCACCATTTCAATGACGAGATCTATCCTCATGTCGTTTCTCACAGCTCCGACGCCGAACACGGTTTTCACATCTATGATGCCGAGGCCCCTCACTTCCAGGTAATAGCGGACCACTTCAGGCGCCGTACCCACCAGCACGTTTTTGGCGACCTGCTTTATCTCTACCACATCGTCGGCCACTAGGCGGTGGCCCCTTTTTATCAGCTCCACCGCCAGCTCGCTCTTTCCGATGCCGCTCTCTCCGATGAGCAGCACCCCCACGCCGTAGACGTCCATCAAAACCCCGTGCATGGTGGTCCTCGGAGCTAATTCGCTTTCGAGGAAGTTGGTCAAACAGCTTATAAACCGGGTGGTGGCTTCCGGGCTCCTCAAAACCCACCGGTCGTACTTCCGGGCCAGGCTCAAAAATTCTTCAGGAACCTCCAGGTTCCTGGTTATCACAACGCACGGAATGGGGTACGAAAAAAATTTTCCCAGTCGCTCTACCCTCACTCCGGGAGGCAGGCTCCTTAAAAAAGTTATTTCCGTCATGCCGAGTATCTGGATTCTCTCGTGGGCGAAATAATCAAAAAAACCTGCCAGTTCAAGGCCCGGTCGGTTAAGGTCGCTGACGGAAATTTCCGTAAAACTTTTCGATTTTTCCAGAACCTCCAGGTTAAATTTTTCTATGACCAGCTTTAAACTTAAGCCTTTCAAAATTTTACACACCTCATAAGATTTATTCTACAAAAAAGAGTTAATTCCTCCCACATGGAAATACTAGTTAATAGAAAACTTCTTCCGCGGAGGTGTAACCATGCCCAATTTAAAGTGCAACGTCACCAGTTGCAAATACAACAGGAATTCGGAGTGCTGCGCCGAAAACGTCATGGTCAACGCCATAAGGCCCAACTGCATTTCTAAAGAAGGCACCTATTGCGATGCCTACACGAGGAAAGACGAACTCGACAGGCAAACTTCACCAGGTATATGGGACTAACCGGTCACGGCCGGGGGCCTAGGCCTCCGGCTTTTCCAGCCTTGCTATGAACCGTACAAATCTGTTAAAATATCATCCTGGGGTCTAACCCCGCATCTTAAAGGGAAAGGAAAAGGTCGATGAAAAACACAAGAAAAGCCCTCATATTATATCTTTTGCTTGCAGCTTTCATCGCTATACTCTTTTCCGGCTGCTCGCTGGAATTCCAGCTGGACGATGAAAGTGGCGCTGCTCTTCCCGGAACGCTAAAAGTTATCTTTTTAGACGTAGGCCAGGCCGACAGCATTTTCATCATATTCCCCGGCGGCAGCACGATGCTGGTCGACGCCGGCAACAACGACGATAAAGAAACGGTCATAGATTACATAGAGGACCTGGGGGTAAAGAGGATCGACGCCGTCGTGGCCACCCATCCCCACGAGGACCACATAG
This sequence comes from Bacillota bacterium, assembly GCA_003242255.1. GTDB lineage: Bacteria > Bacillota > Thermosediminibacteria > Thermosediminibacterales > Thermosediminibacteraceae > Fervidicola. Next base: position 7,283 of record QGUT01000043.1, on the reverse strand, counting down.
GCGCCATGGATGAAGTGATCAGACATTTCGACATAGGAAAGGTCTACATGCCGAAGGTCACGACCACCACCAGGACTTTCGAAAATTTCTTAAAGGCTGTCTCCGATAAAGGGCTGAAGATCACCACTTTGAAAGGCGGAATGAGCATTTCCTTGGAAGAAGGGGTCGACATTGAAGTGCTGGCCCCTAACAGCTCCCGGTACGACGACCTAAACAACTACAGCGCGGTTTTAAAGATAACCTACAAAAATACTTCATTTTTACTGACCGGCGACGCCGAGAAGCTCTCCGAGCAGGAAATGCTGAAGGCAGGTTACGACTTAAGAGCAGACGTCCTGAAAGTAGGCCACCACGGCAGCAGTTCGAGCACGTCCGCAGAGTTTTTAAAAGCGGTGTCTCCCACATACGCCGTAATAAGCTACGGGAAAAACAACGACTACGGCCACCCTCACCGGGAGACCATAAAAAGATTAAACCAGTCCAAGATTCAAATATTTTCTACCGCCGAAAACGGCCACATAGTCATGGAAAGCGACGGCTACGACATAGAAATTACGACCTCAAAATAAGCCGGAGGGGTTAAAAGTGGGCAGAAAGGGTATAATCGATCGCTTTGAAGGGGATTTCGCGGTTATTGAAACATCCCACGGCATGATAAATGTAAAAAAGCATCTCCTTCCCGAAAACGCGCGGGAAGGAGATGTCATAAACTTAGAAGATTTCTCGATAGACGAAACATCCACCGCGTTTCGCAGGAAAAAAATTGAAAAACTCACCGAAGAGCTCTTCGACGATTAAGCCAGATTTTCGGGATTCAGCCCCTGCAGTTCCTCGAGCACGAAGCGCCCGTCCTTCCGCACCAGCACGTCGTCGAACCATATCTCTCCGCCGCCGTACTCGGGCCGCTGGATGTACACCAGGTCCCAGTGAATGGCCGAGTCGTTGCCGTTGTCGCACTCCTCGTAAGCCCTTCCTGGAGTAAAGTGTATGCTCCCCGCTATTTTCTCGTCGAAGAGCGTATCCTTCATGGGTTTTAAAATGTAGGGATTGACTCCGATGGAAAACTCGCCGATGTACCTCGCGCCTTCGTCGGTATCCAATATTTTATTGAGCCTCTCGGTGTCGTTGGCGGTGGCCTTAACTATCTTGCCATCCTTAAACTCAAATCTTATATTTTCGAAGGTAAATCCCTGGTAGAGCGACGGAGTGTTGTACGTTATGTAGCCGTTGACCGAATTTCGGACCGGCGCCGTGAACACCTCTCCATCGGGGATATTGCTCTTGCCGTCGCACTTTACCGCTTTAAAGCCTTCTATGGAAAACTCCAGATCGGTGCCCGGCCCCGTTATCCGCACCCTCTTGGTCCTGTTCATGAGGTCCACGAGGGGGTCCATGGCCTTCGACATCTTTTCGTAGTCGAGGCAGCAGACCTTGAAGTAAAAATCTTCAAAGGCTTCGGTGCTGGTGTCGGCCAGCTGGGCCATCGAAGGGTTGGGGTATCTCAAGACGCACCATTTGGTATGGGGCACCCTTATCTCGCCGTGGACTGGCTTCATGTAAAACTGCATGTAGATAGATTTTTTCTCCTGGGGCACGTCGGCAAGTTCCGAGACGTTTTCCCCGCCCCGGATTCCTATGTAGGCGTCCATGTCCTTCATCCGCTCCGCATCGTATCGGGCCATCATCCTGGCGATTTCTTCGCTTAAATTCATCATTATCTCCCGCTGGATTTCCTGCATCCCGATGGATACGAAGGGCTTTGCCCCGACCCGGTAGGCTTCCCGGACCAATGCCTTTACGAGCGGCGCTTCACCGGGTCCCCCTTCGATCAGGACGTTTTCGCCTTCCTTCAGTTCCACCGAATAATGGACGAGAATCTGGGCCAGCTTCTCAATCCTCGGGTCTTTCACAAAAACCCCTCCTTTTTAGTAAAATTATATTATTCCTTCCAGGTCAAAATTCGGCACGTACTCCGGAGAATCGGCCCCCTCCTCCTGGGCAAAACCGTTTTCTAGGCCTATTTCAAAGAAATATTCTATGACCTCCTCGTATTCTTCCTTCGGCAGGGGGCGGTTGATTTCCGGGAATTCGCCGGCCCTGTAACAGGGCATGTATTGGCCCATGAGGCTTACGTATACCCCCGACGGCAAACTGGATTTTATAAAATCCAGCACTTTTTTGGAATCTTCCTTCAACCCGGGCAGCACCAGGTGTCTTATGATAAGGCCCCGCTTTATCATGCCCTTTTCGTCGAAAACCGGCTCCCCCACCTGGCGGTACATCTCTAAAATTGCCTTTGCGGCGCACTCAAAGTACCCCGGCACCCTGGAGTACTTCCTGGCCGGTGCTTCGCCGAAGTACTTGAGGTCCGGAAGGTACACGTCCACCAGGCCTTCCAGCCTTTTGAGCACCTCGGGGCTTTCATAAGCGTTGGAATTCCACACCACCGGGACCTTGAGCCCTCGATCCTTTGCCTTTTTCAAGGCCACAACGAGCTGGGGCGTATAAATGGTCGGGGTCACCAGGTTTATGTTGTGGACCCCCCTGGCCTGGAGCTTTAAGAAAATTTCAACGAGTTCCTCCTCCCCCACGGCCTTGCCGAACCATTCCTGGCTTATCCTGTAGTTCTGGCAAAAGGCGCACTTCAGGTTACACCCCGAAAAGAACACGGTGCCGGAACCACGGCTTCCACTTATGCACGGCTCTTCCCAGCGGTGGGCAAAGGCTTTCGCCACCACTATCCGGTCGCGGGCACCGCAAAACCCCATCTCGCCTTTTAAGCGGTTTACGCCGCACCGCCTCGGACAAACCCGGCAATCTTCGAGCAGTTCTCTTTCTTCCAACCTTTCACCCCCCGGAGCATTTTACGGCGACCAGCAGACCTTCCCCTATTTCCACCACGGCTTCATCGTCCAGGAAAACGTTGCTGATTCCCCTCGTACTCCCTATGAAAAGGGTCTCCCCGTTAAGGGGATAATATAGGCCCTTCGTCTTTACCCCGGTCACCTCCGGGGTGAGGGGCAAAAGCGACAGTAATTCTCCCTTCTGCCCCTTAATTTTCTTCCTGCCGTCGATCAAAAACATCTCCCAGTTTTCCCCGGCGAGGGTGAGCTCCAGCCCCTTTTCCCTGAAATTTACCATGAGGAGCACGTTGCCCAGGCTGTGGTCGGGCCGGTCCCCTAACCCGCCCAGCAGCACGGCTTCCCGAGCGCCTTCTTTCAGGGCGGCCTCCAGGGCCAGTTCCGTATCGGTGTAATCTTTTTCGACGGGAAAGGTGAGCCTTCGAATCTTAAATCGCTCCATTTTTTCCCTGTCCTCTTCTGACACCGAATCCATGTCACCGACGACCAAATGGGGGGTAATCCCCATTTCGAAGGCGTGGCGTATCCCGCTGTCGGCACAGATGATAAAATCAGCGCCCTTTATGTACTTCTTCACCCTGCTGTAATCGCCCACATTTCCCCCTGCAAAAATGACAGCTTTCATAAGGCCCTCCGGAAAAGATGTTCTTATGACATTATAGCACACTTTCTCAAAACCGGCGCTTTTTATTAAATTCCCCCAATATTGTGATAGTCTGCACGTAATGGTATAATTTATTAAAAAGATAATAAATTACCTGGAAATGGGCAAATTAAACCTGGGCTATATATATATTTCAGGAGGTGGGCTCATGAAAAATTTAAATCCCCACATTTTCCGGCAGTACGACATAAGAGGAGTTGTGGGCAAGGAGATCGATGAAGAGGTGGCCAGAACCTTAGGGCTGGCCTTCGGCACCTTTGCCCGGAAAAACGGCGAGAACAGAGTGGTGGTAGGATGCGACAACCGGTCATCGTCGCCTGCCCTAAAAAAGGCCCTCGTGGAGGGGCTGCTGTCCACCGGCTGTGACGTGGTGGACCTTGGGACGGTGGTAACTCCGGTATTTTACTTTTCCAGGATCCATTACAACATCAACGCGGGGGTCATGATAACCGCCAGCCACAACCCACCCGAGTACAACGGGTTTAAGGTGGCTTTCGGTCCGGCGACGCTTTACGGCGACGAGATCCAGAATTTAAGGATCATGATGGAAAAGGGCGAATTCGAAAAAGGCCAGGGCTCCCTCTCCCACATAGACCCCACCGAAGATTACATATCGACGATATGCCAAAAAATAAAGCTCGAAAAGAAATTGCGTGTAGGCATCGACTGCGGCAACGGCACCGCATCCTTCTTTGCAGAAAAGCTGTTTAAGAGGCTCGGAGTCGAAACCTTCCCACTATACTGCGAATCCGATCCCACCTTCCCAAACCATTTTCCCGACCCGGTAAAGCCAGAGAATCTTAAGGATTTGAGAGAACTGGTGCTCAGAGAAAAACTGGACCTGGGCATGGGTTTCGACGGCGACGGCGACCGCATAGGGGTGGTGGACGACGCCGGAAACGTGATATACGGCGACATGCTGATGATCCTGTTCTGGCGGGAAATACTCCCCAAACACCCCGGCGCCACGGCCATTGTGGAAGTCAAGTGTTCCCAGGCCCTGGTGGAAGAGATTGAAAAACTGGGCGGAAAGCCGATGTTCTATAAAACCGGGCACTCCTTGATAAAGGCCAAGATGAGGGAAATTGGCGCCATCTTTACCGGCGAGATGTCCGGCCACATGTTCTTTGCCGACGAATACTACGGCTTCGACGATGCCCTTTACGCTGGTGCGAGGTTGCTCCGGATCCTCTCGAGGTCGGACAAAAAGCTGTCGGAACTCCTTTCCGATGTGCCCAAATATCACTCCACCCCGGAAATCCGCGTTCCCTGTCCCGAAGATGAAAAATTTTCCAGAGTCGAGCAGGTCAAGGAGTACTTCCGCGGAAAGTACCCCATGATCGACGTGGACGGGGCCCGCGTGCTCTTCCCGAGCGGCTGGGGCCTGGTCCGGGCATCCAACACCGGGCCGGAACTCATAGTCCGGTGCGAAGCCAAAACTTCGGAAGAGCTGGAGAAAATAAAAGAAGAGATGCAGAAGGCCCTGCACCCTCTGCAGGTATTTTAAAAGCCGCTTTTCAAAAAGCGGCTTTTTTTAATACCGGAAGTTCATGTAACTCCAGGTGAACGGGTCGGGCACCGGCAATTCCAGGTAACCCTTAAATTTCAGCATCGCTATTATCCCCTTGAAATCTGCCTTCCTGTGATGAAAGTGCTCTGGAAGGAAAAAGGAGTTGGGGACGCACAATTCTCCCTTTCCCACCATCCCGAAGTAGCACATGTCGCAGGTCGGCACGGTTTTTTTTCTGTTCAGCAGCATGTAAAATTCCATTTCTTGGCCCTCTTTGTAAAGGCCCGGGCACGCCATCGTGAGGTTCAGGGGAAAAAGGGTTATCCTGTCTTTGCGCTCTTTTACGAAGCAGTTGTCCAGCTTCTTCAATATTCTTTCTTCCAAAGGGCTTTTTGTAAAATCCAGTATTTTCCCATCGTACCGGAAATAATACATAAAAAGCCCACCCTCCCAAAAATAGGGTGGGCTTTTTTTGAAAAAATATGCGAGCTTTCGCTAAAATCCCAGCTTGTCTCTCAGATATTCCTTTATCCGGTCTATATCTATCCTGTCCTGTACCATCGTGTCCCGGTCTCTCACGGTCACCTTGTGGTCTTCCAGACTTTCGTAATCGACGGTTATGGCGTACGGCGTCCCGATCTCGTCCTGGCGGCGGTAGCGCTTGCCTATGCTGCCCGTATTGTCGTATTCGACCACGTAGTCTTTCTTGAGGTCCTGGTAAATCTTCCTCGCCAGTTCCTCCAGGGGTTGTTTTTTGAAGAGAGGAAATACGGCGCACTTGATCGGGGAAAGGACAGGGTGCAGCCCCAGCACCACTCTCTTTTCGCCTTCCACTTCTTCTTCCCGGTAGGCGTCGCAGAGGATCGCCAGCATGGCCCGGTCTACGCCCAGCGACGGCTCTATCACGTAAGGCACTATGTGTTTGTTTTCTTCCTGATCGAAATAAGTGAGCCCCTTGCCCGAATACTCTATGTGCCTCGAGAGGTCGAAATCGGTCCTGTCGGCGATTCCCCACAATTCCCCCCACCCGAAGGGGAAGCGGTACTCCAGGTCCGTGGTCGCTTTAGAATAGTGGGAGAGTTCATCGGGCGAATGGTCCCTGAGGCGCAGGTTTTCTTTTTTTACGCCCAGCTCCAGGAAGAAATCCATGGCAAACTGCCTCCAGTATTCGAACCACTTCAGGTCATCGCCGGGCTTTACGAAAAATTCCAGTTCCATCTGTTCGAATTCGCGGGTCCTGAAGATAAAGTTCCCCGGCGTTATCTCGTTCCTGAAAGCCTTGCCGATCTGGGCGATACCGAAGGGAAGTTTTACCCGGCTGCTGTCCAGGACGTTTTTAAAATTCACGAATATACCCTGGGCAGTCTCGGGCCTCAAGTAAACCACCGAACTGGAATCTTCCGTCACCCCCTGGTAGGTCTTGAACATCAAATTGAACTTCCGCGCCTCGGTCCAGTTGACCTTACCGCACACGGGACATTTTATCTGGTTCGAATGGATTATCTCGGTAAGTTCCTGTAAACTCTTACCTTCGGCGCGCAGGCCTAAAGTTTCCTCTATCAAGTGGTCCGCCCGGAACCTGGATTTGCACTCCTTGCAGTCCACCAGGGCGTCGTTAAAGCCCGCCACGTGTCCTGAGGCTTCCCACACCCGGGGGTGCATCAGTATGGCACTGTCGAGGCCCACCACGTCGTCCCGCTCGTAGACCACCTTTTTCCACCATATCCTCTTAATGTTCTGTTTCAGCTCTACCCCCAGGGGGCCGTAGTCCCACGTGTTCGCGAGCCCTCCATAAATTTCGGAGCCCTGGAACACAAAGCCTCTCCGCTTGCAGAGCGACACAATTTTGTTCATCTGTTTTTCGCCGTTTTCCGCCAAAGCAACCATCTCCTTTCTACTAAAAATTAAGACCCCTAGACAAGAGTCTAGGGGTCCTTTTTTGCGGACGGTTCCACCCTAGTTGCAGGCCGTGCCTGCCGCTTTTAAAAAAGCTATTCGGTTTTCGGTCGCGATACACCTCCGTCGCCACATGCCTTCTGTGCCGTGGAGCTCGCACCGTCCTCCACTCGCTGTCGGCAGGGAGAAAGCACTTACCGGAGGCAATTTTTTATAATTATAGCATAAGCTTTGCTGCCAGACAAGTTTGTCCCTCCTCCGGCCGAAAGCGGTATCTTTTATACTATGGGCCTCGGGGACTACACCATCCTGACCTGCCTTTCGTTGCCCTTTTCTTTTAAAAAAATTGAAC
>QGUT01000042.1 GCA_003242255.1 Bacillota bacterium | reverse complement strand
AAAACCAGCAGTGGCCAATACCCTCGTTATCGCTGCCGTAAGCGTGGTCTTCCCGTGGTCTACGTGCCCTATCGTCCCTACGTTGACGTGGGGCTTTGTCCTTTCAAACTTTTGCTTTGCCATCCTTTTTCCTCCTTAGTATGTAGAATAAATAAAATAATAAAAAATGCTCGTTCCCTATTATTATAACCGAATAAAAGTCAATTTTCAAATAGTTTTAACATAAAAATGGAGCCCACGACCGGGATCGAACCGGTGACCTCCGCCTTACCAAGGCGACGCTCTGCCGACTGAGCTACGTGGGCATGTATGGTAGCGGGGGCCGGATTTGAACCAGCGACCTTCGGGTTATGAGCCCGACGAGCTACCGGACTGCTCCACCCCGCGACGTTAACTTTTTGGAGCGGGAAACGGGACTCGAACCCGCGGCACCCAGCTTGGAAGGCTGGTGCTCTACCACCTGAGCTATTCCCGCACATGGTGGAGAGAGGTGGATTCGAACCACCGAAGGCGTGCGCCAGCAGATTTACAGTCTGCCCCCTTTGGCCAGCTCGGGCATCTCTCCACAGCGTCATGCTCTTTATATTATAAAAGCAAAAATCGTTTTGGTCAATATCTTTTTTATTCCTAAATATCTCTGACTTCCAAATATTTTTCCAGCTTCCTCTTTACCCTCTGCAGGGCGTTGTCTATCGATTTGACGTGCCGCTTGAGTTCCTTCGCTATCTCCTGGTAGGACTTGCCGTTAAGATAGGATATCAGCACTTCCCATTCCAGCTTGCTCAATATTTCTCCCATCTTGCACTCTATATCTGCCACTTCTTCCCGGCTGATGATGAGCTCTTCGGGGTCGCTGATCTTTACTTCGGACAGCACATCCATCAAGGTGCGTTCCGAATCTTCGTCGTAGATGGGCTTGTTTAGGGAGACGTAAGAATTGAGCGGCATGTGTTTTTGGCGGGTAGCCGTTTTTATGGCGGTGATTATCTGCCTCGTTATGCACAGCTCCGCAAAGGCCCTGAAAGAGGAGAGTTTGTCCGGGTTAAAGTCCCTGATGGCCTTATAAAGGCCGATCATTCCTTCCTGTATTATGTCTTCCCGGTCCGCCCCTATTAAGAAATAGGACCTAGCTTTGGATTTCACGAAATTCTTATACTTGTTTATAAGGTATTCCAAAGCTTCGCGGCTGCCGCTTCTTGCCTCGTACACTACCTCCTCGTCCTGCATATCATCGTAATACGTGTAGTCTTTCTTATGAAGCCCCGCCTTCACATTATCGCCCCCTGAGAATTTGACCTATTTCATTATAGCTCATTGTAATTCCATAAGTCAAGCTCCCTTGCCGCCTTTTAGGCGCTCGAGAAGGAGTCGCCAGGTGCTTTTGTCCACTCGTTCTTCCAGCGTGTTTTTTTCAAGCTTCTGTATTTCCTCCTTCTTCCTCCTTTTTTCCACCAAAGCCATTATTTCATTCCTCAATTCCCTCGCAGATATGCGGACAGCTCCGCGTCCCATTATGATCTGCTGTTCCACCCAGTCGGAAGTGGCCACCTTTACCCTGTATCTCTTTCCCATGGTATCTACCGTTCTTTCGATGTATGCGTCGGCGGTCTCCCCTTCTTTGGTGAACACCACTTCCACGCCGTTTATCAGGTACCGGGCCCCCCGGCTTCCTTCGACGTGATGAGCGTCGAAAACCACGACGATTTTCAACCCCGTCTGGGCGGCATAGTCGCTCATGATATCCACCAGCTTGTCCCTTGCCGTTTCAAGGCTCACGCTCTTAGCTTCCATGAGTTCGGGCCAGGCATTTATGATGTTGTATCCGTCTACGAACAGATACTCCTCGTATTTTTCAATCATGCCTTCTTTCCCTTTGCCTCAAAATTTCGTACCCCAGAACGGCGGCGGCCACGGCAGCATTGAGCGACGTGACGTGCCCCCGCATGGGAAGGCTGACTAGAAAATCGCACTTTTCTTTCACCAGCTTCCCCAGCCCTTTGTCCTCGCCGCCCACCACCAGGGCTACGGGCCCCGTCAGATCCGCCTCGTAATAAAGCTTGCCCTCCGGGTCGGCGCCAACCACCCATATTCCTTTTTCTTTTAAGGATTCCAGGGTCGAAGCTATGTTGGCAACCCGGGCTACGTTTACGTGTTCGGCCGTCCCTTCCGAGACCTTTACCACAGCAGGGGTCACTGCACAGGCCCTCCGCTTCGGAATTATAATCCCGTGCGCCCCTAAACAGTCAGCAGTGCGGATGATGCTGCCCAGGTTCTGGGGATCGTTGATTTCGTTCAAAACAAAGACGAAAGGCTCCTCATTTCTTTTTTCCGCCGTTTCCAGAATCTCCTCGACCGAAACGTATTCCTTCGGTGAAGTGACGGCGATTACTCCCTGAGGATTCCGGGTTTTCGCCATCTTCGCCATACTTTCATTGGAAAGCTCCACGACGGGTATACCGGCGTTTCTGGCGAGCTCCACTATCGCCTTCATATCGCCCTGCTGCTTTCCCTTTTTAATATAAATTTTATTTAAAGGCCGGCCTGCCTTCAAAGCTTCCAGCACCGCATTTTTCCCTTCAATTTGAAAATCATTTTCTAAATTTTCTATATTCCTTCCCTCCCTACTATATGATATAATGGGGTAGATAAAGTTTGTTATCATGATATTTCAATTTAATTTAAAAGTCAAGGAGGCGATACCCCGTGAAAGTGACAATCTTGACCCATACCCCGGATCCGGAAAAAACGGTAGCTTCGGCAGCCCGCCTTTGCTACTCCAACATCGGACCGATGGAAATTATGGAGAATTTTACCGATGAAAAGGTAACTTCCTTCGTTCAAAAACTGGTGGAATCGGGCCACATGTCGCCCCTGGAGCACGCCAGCTTCACCTTCGCCATAGAGGGAGTAAGCCGGACTCTGCTGGCCCAGATAACCCGCCACCGGATAGCCTCGTACTCGGTTCAGAGTTTGAGGTACAACAATCCTTTTGACAAGGAATTGGACAAGCAGGAGGAAGCAGATGAGGCTCTTATAAAAGCTCAAAACAGGGCGTACTTAAAGGGATTTGCCCAGAGCGGCAAGGACCTTCCTCCTGAAGCCGCCGGCATAGAAGAAGGCGAATTGGCCGTTCCGGACAAAATCGAGGGCGAGGACTTAAGCCACCTCTTGAGAGGGCTCTTCGACGCCGCAGGCGAAGTCGCTTCCGACGGCCTTTCCCTGTCGTTCCCGGGGAAATTTTCGTCCATCCTCTCCCAATCGCCTTTTGAATTCGAGCAAAAGGGCGAAAACCTGGTTTTGTCCGGAGAAAAGGCCTTGGATTTCTGCTGTTTCCTCTACGATGGCCTCGATTTTTCCCGCTCGCTTTATTCAAAAGAAAAGCTGGCGGACCTCTGCAAGAAGAGCCCTGAATTCTTCGATCGGATTAGAAAGAAAGCCAAGGAATACATAGCGGAGCGCTATTACTGCGTGCTTCCGGTCGAAATAGAAAAAAATCTGGATGCGATTTTCACTTATATATCCGCCGCAGAAACTTGCAAAAAGGCCTACCTCGACATGGTGAAAATGGGAGTCGACAAGGAGGACGCCCGCTACGTATTGCCGATGGGCACCTGCACCAATCTGGTGGTCACCATGAACGCCAGGAGCCTTTATAACTTCTTCCACCTCCGCTGCTGCGAAAGGGCTCAATCGGAAATCCGGGAGCTGGCCCGGGCCATGCTGGAAGAAGTTAAAAAAATAGCTCCGAACCTTTTCAAAAAAGCCGGAGCTCCTTGCGAAGCCACTGGGTACTGCCCGGAAGGGACTTTCAGCTGCGGGAAGTATCCTGTCCGGAATTGACGAGCTCGAAGGAAGCCATGAGGATCTTGTTGAGCCTGTCGTTCTTCCCCGAAAGGTAGAGGTAGCCCAGCAAGGCCTCAAATCCAGTGCTGTAGTGATAGTCCATTATATCCGCGTTCTTGGGCACCGTATTCACCTTGGCGTTTCGGGCCATTCGCACGATATGCCTTTCTTCAGGGGTCAAGTATTTTTCAATTTTTTTCAGGGCTTCGGCCTGCGCCGAAGCCCTGACGTATTTTACCGCCTCCAGATGGAGGTCCTTTACTTTCTTTCCGCTCCCCACCACCATGGTCCTTATAAACAGGTTATATACAGCGTCTCCTACAAAGGCCAGTGCCAGGGAGGAAAGCTCCGATGCGCTAAGCTTCCTTTCTCCTTCCACGTTTATCACTCCATCAAGCCCGCCGCCACCTAGTGCCGGTGGGCGTATCTTCAATTATTATTCCCCGGGCTCTTAATTCGTCTCTGATTTTGTCGGCCAGGGCGTAATTTTTAGCCTTTCGCGCTTCCTGCCTCTCCTTTATCATCCGCTCGATTTCTTCATCGAGCAGGGCCGGCTGGAATTTCGAAAAGAGCCCCAACACCCCTCCCAGTTCCAGCAGCAGTTCCTTCGTCTTTTTCACCGCTTCCCTCGAGGAGTTCTCGTTTAAACTCACGTTAAACTCCCTCACGATGTCGAAGAGGGCCGCTATGGCGCTGGCGGTGTTAAAATCGTCGTCCATGCTCTCGATGAATTTGTCCTTGTTTTGCAGTAGCTTTTTAAGGTATTCCTCTTCTTCGGGCGTTGCCGGCCTTTCGGGAGTTACCTTTTCCAGGTGCTCCATGGCGTAGAGCGCCGTGTAGAGCCGCTCCAACGCATTTTTAGATTGCTCCATCAATTCCTTGCTGAAATTGATGGGGCTCCTGTAATGAGAAGAGAGCATCAAGAACCTCAGGACTTCCGGTTCGTACTCCTTCAGGATTTCCCTCACCGTAAAGAAGTTCCCCAGGGATTTGGACATCTTTTCATTGTTTATGTTGAGGTACCCAACGTGCATGAAGAACCGGGCAAAAGGTTTGCCGGTGGCCGCTTCGCTCTGGGCGATTTCATTCTCGTGGTGGGGAAAGATGAGGTCCGGTCCCCCGCCGTGGATGTCTATGGTCTCGCCCAGGTGCTTTATAGCCATGACCGAGCATTCTATGTGCCAGCCGGGCCTCCCCTCGCCCCACGGGCTGGGCCAGGCCGGCTCGCCGGGCTTTTTGGCCTTCCACAGGGCGAAGTCCAGCGGGTCCCTCTTCTTTTCTCCCGGCTCCACCCGGGCCCCGGCCTCCAGTTCTTCCAGCTTCTGGCCAGAGAGTTTGCCGTAACCCGGGAAGCTTCTGGCCGAGAAATAGACATCTCCATCCACCACGTAAGCGTAGCCCTTTTCTATCAGCACTTTTATGAATTCCACGATGTCCCGGATGTGATCGGTGGCTCTGGGGTGAACGTCGGCCCTTTTTATGTTCAGGGCGTCGGCGTCTTTAAAATACTCTTCGATGAACCGGTCCCCCAATTCCTTTACGGTAATCCCTTCTTCGTTGGCCCTCTTTATCATCTTGTCGTCGATGTCGGTGAAATTCTGAACGAATTTTACATCGTAGCCCCTGTACTTGAGGTACCTTCTTACCGCATCAAAGGTTATGAAGACTCTCGCGTTGCCCACGTGGAAAAAGTCATAAACCGTAGGGCCGCAGGCGTATATGGTGACTTTGTTGTCGTTAAGCGGTATGAATTCCTCTTTCCTTCTGGTCAGGGTATTGTAGATTTTCACCCTCTTGCCTCCTCTCAAGCTGCGCTATTTTCCACTCCAGTTCTTCGATTTTTCTCTGCAGGCTTTTCATCATGTCCGCCACTGGATCGGGCAGAAGGTGGTGGTTGAGGTCTACTTTGGTGAAATCCGTCCTGGCGAAATCTATCTTCTTTCTCACCACAGCCTTGCCGGGAACGCCCACCACCGTGGAGTTAGGCGGCACGTCCTTCAGCACTACCGCTCCCGCTCCTATCTTGCTGTTGTCACCTATTTTTATAGGCCCTAGAACTTTGGCTCCAGCTCCTACTACTATATTGTTGCCGAGAGTCGGATGCCTCTTTCCTTTGTCTTTGCCCGTACCTCCTAAAGTCACCCCCTGGTAAAGCGTGACGTTATCTCCGATCTCGGTAGTCTCGCCTATAACGACGCCCATGCCGTGGTCGATGAAAAAGCCCTTCCCTATTTTGGCTCCCGGGTGGATTTCGATCCCCGTGAAGAATCTGGAGATCTGGGATATGATCCTGGCTATCAGGAAAAGCTTCTTCTGGTAAAAGAAATGAGCTATTCGGTGCATCAAAATGGCGTGAAACCCGGGGTAGCACAGCACCACTTCTATGATGCTTCTTACTGCGGGATCGCGCTCGAATACTACCTTTATATCTTCCTTGATCGTCTTCAACAACGACATTGTATGCCCTCCCTTCAAAATTAAATCAAAAGGCCTTTCACCTCTCCAGAGGCGAAAGGCCCGCGGTCCCACTCTGATTTGTTGCTCTTTATCCTTAACGGCCAAAGCCGCAGGCCTCTACTTTTTTATTCAAGGCCTGAACTCCGAGGCGCAACTTCGGTCCCGCCTTTCCTTGGAACCGCTCTCAGCCTACGGCGGTTCCTCTCTGTAAGGGTATCGGGCCTACAAACCTCATCATCGTCTATCATTTATTTATAATTTGTCGATACTTTTTTGTTGATTTTTATAAATATATGATAATAGAATCTCGCGGTTAAGTCAAGTGATTTTATCGGAATTAATTGCTTACCATCCACATATAGGATATGGACTCAAATTTATCCAGATGATATAATCTTTTTAAATTTTTACGAAAGGGGAGGACCTATGAAGCAATTTTACGTGAGAATCGTTCAATTGATTGCAGGACTTTTCGTATGCGCCGTGGGTATGGCTTTCACGATCAACGCCCGGATAGGATATTCTCCATGGGACGCCTTCCATGCGGGGGTGGCAAAAACCGTGGGAATTACCATAGGCACCGCTTCCATATCCCTCGGCGTATTGATTTTGGCCATAGTCATCCTTTTGGGAGAAAAAATAGGCATCGGATCGATTCTGAACATGATTCTGTTCGGAACTTTCTTGGATCTGGTCCTGGGCAAGATCCCCGTCGCCAGCAATTACATTACAGGCGCCCTCATGATGGTGCTGGGGATGATCATATTTTCTTTCGGCACCTATCTTTACATCCTGGCTGCCTTCGGCGCAGGCCCCAGGGACAGTTTGATGGTGGCCCTTTCCCGCAAGACGGGCCTGCCGGTGGGCCTGTGTCGCGGAATTATAGAGTTTTTCGCAGCCCTGGCCGGATGGAGGCTGGGAGGAATGATCGGCTTCGGCACCATTTTCTTTGCGGCTTTGATAGGCTTTTTCATCCAGACCACCTTTAAACTTTTAAATTTTGACCCCACCAAGATCGAGCATGAGACCATCGACGTCACCATAAAGAAACACTTCCGCGCGAGATCTGTTTAATCAGGAATCCAGTATTTTCAATGCCAATTCTTCCCTCGCCTCCGTAATAAACGGAATCCTGGTCTCCCTTTCGGTCTCCCGGTTGCAGGAAGCTATATCGCCCCTGGAAATAGCCCCCACCGAAAACTTTCTCGCGCCGGCCATGAGTTGCTGCAGCCCCGCCGAGAGTTTGTCGGCCAAGGTCCAGAAGGCTATGGCCCCGTAGGGTATGTTCTTCATCTCCTCCTGGCCGACCTTTTCCTTGACCTCCTGGTAACCCGCAAAGATTTCCTCCGCCTTCAGCCCTATCTGGGAAACGGTGGGTGGAAGGGCATCCCAGTTGCCGTTCACTTTTTCTTTCCTCTCGGGGTGAAGCGCCCCTTCGATATTGGATCCCAAAAAGGCCGGGATCATGAGGGCTCTTCCCATGCATACCGCTTTTACAAAGGGCGATCCTAAAGCGAGGGCTTTAAAGATGTGGTCCTCCCTTGCGAGCCCCCCTCCGAAGGCCATGTCTACCACTTTGTAGCCTTTTTTCCTCAGAATATCGGCGTACTCGTAAGCCTTGGAATGCAGCAGTATGGACGGTATACCCCAGTTCTCCATCATGTTCCAGGGACTCATTCCGGTTCCGCCGCCGGAACCGTCTATGGTGAGCAGGTCCAGTCCCGCCTCAGTGGCGTACTTGATGGCCATGGCCAGGCCGTCCACCGAATAAGCCCCGGTCTTCAACGTTATACGCTTAAAGCCCAGCTTTCTCAAATGCTCCACCGACTCCAAAAATTTCTCCCTCACTTCTTCCGGAGAAGAAAGGTCGGTGTACCCGAGCCTGCTGTGCCTGGCGAAGGATTTTACAGTTCCGCTTTTGTAAGCTTCCACGACTTCCGGCTTTTCCGGGTCCGGATCGACCACATATCCCCTCCTTTTCAGAAAAGTGGCGTACTCAATGTCCTTTACCTGAATTTCTCCCCCTATGCACTTTGCCCCCTGGCCCCACTTGAGCTCTATTACTACTCCATCGCCGTACTTTTCTATGACGTACTCGGCCACTTTATTCCGGGTATCCTCCACATTGAGCTGGACAAAGATTGCTCCGTACCCGTCATGGTACTTCCTGTAAACTTCTATCCTCCTGTCGAGTTCCGGCGCCGCTTTTATTTTCCCGTTTTCTATGACGGAATTCTTATCGACCCCCACCACATTTTCTCCTATTACTATCGGAATCCCCACGAGGGCCGCTCCGATGGCCAGGGAATCCCAGTACTTGGCTGCCACAAAAGTAGAGCCTAGAGCTCCCGTGATTATGGGGAGCCTCGCTTTTATCTTTTCCCCATTGCCGAATTCGGTAGATAGGTCTACGTTGGGAAATATGCAGTCGTCCGCCGAATCGGTAAGATTACCCTTAAGCCCCGAAGCGCCGTAGTTATATCCTAAAATCCTCAGGGAATTGTAGGAAACTCCGAGGTGCACGGTGTTGCCGCTGCCGGCCGTCACCGACCCAAAATCCCTGGGGTACAGAATTTTCCTGCCGATAAGGCTTGAAAGCCAGGTTTCGCACTTGCCCTGGCAGTCGACCCGGCAAAGAGTGCAGAGCCCCGACTCGGCCGGATTTCCCCTATTCACCGTCCCCAACACATCGTTGGATTTTGGCCATGAAATCATCTACCATCCCCCCAATTAGTTTTAAAATGATCAATAAAAGCCCTCGGAAATTCCCTCCTCAGGGACTTTCCGAGGGCTTTTATCCCTACGGTGTGGCAGGCCTTGCCTGCCCGGGCCGCTTGGTCCTGACGCCCTGCGGGCCGGAACCCTAGGCACCCTCCCTACAAGTATTCCTGTATACCCGTGCCCAATAATTTTTTCGTTGTATTATTATATTTTCAATTTCATAAATATGTCAAGGGCCTTCCAACAAATCCTTTTACCTTGGATTTTGGAGAACTACGGTTCTCCTATACTAGTTCTTTCAGCAATAGGGTTCACATTTTTATACGCCTTCGCAGGTACACTTATGGACACCGAAATAGATAAAAAATACGATTTTCTTACAGGCCTTCTCATCGCTGCCGTCGGAATCGGAATATGGCTATTCGTATTTTTCTATTTAAGGATGAATAGAATTCCTGAAAAGTTGCCCGAAGAACTGGTATAATTTTAGAGGCTTTGGGGATAACGGTTCAGCCATTATTATCCGACTTTCTAGCAAATTTTATCCCAACTTTACTTATCGGCATAGGTTTATCCTATAAGCGGCTGAAAATGCGAAGAAAGGGAAAGCCGCAGTAGCAAAAGCCCCACCAATTATATTTGGCATTTGTTCATATACCTTCGGTAGGCTCTGGTTTCCTCGAAAAGTTCCATCAAAGGGCGCGGAGGCCTGACATTGGAAACCCGCTCCGTAGCGTTTATCTTCAAGTGCATCCTGCCGTATTCTTCCATTTTTACTTCCAGCAGGCGGTTTTCCTCTAAAAAACGGAGCATCTCCGCTACCACCAGTTCTGTCTGGCCGGTGACGCCAGCAAGATCTTGGACACTCGTATGGCCCTTTTGCTTATTTACCACAAATTTGATATATTTCATCATCCAGCCCAGAACTTTTTTAATATCCGCTATCTCCGCTGGAGAAAAGGCGAGGATTATTTCCTCGGCCTGGGAAAGGGCTACGATTTCTTCCAGCACCCTTGGCTCCGGCGGGCAGGACAGAAGAACCAGGCGCCTAGCTTCTTTTACCTTATACCTGTCAACCGTCTTTTGGAGAAAGTCTTTTAAGGGCGGACCTTCATAAAAGTACAGCGCATCCTCATATATCGGCGCAGGCTTTCCCAGTTCTCTCCAGGAGCGATAATCTATCCATCGGGGCTCCCTTCTTTCCTCCTTCGCAGCTTCCTCTTTTTCCTCAGCTTTTAAAATCCCCTTGATAATTAGCTGTACTTCTTCTTTTCCGTCCCATCGGTTGATTCCTACGCTGTATAAAAGATCCACAGTTCCTCTTTCAGGGGTACCTTCCGCCCACCACCATAGAGCGGATAAATTTTTGTCCCCGTGACCAACCACCAGCCTGTAGTGCTGCTGACCAGTGGTAGGGCGTGCTGTGATAACTTCCACGTTGGGACAGTAAAACACCGGTTCGGGCCAACCTTCACCAAAGGGAGCCAGTTTCCTCAATTCATAATATAAAGTTTCATCAACCTTTTCTATCGGATATTCTAAATCAAAACTGTCGTGAGCTGACTTTACTTCAGCCATCCGTTTTTCTATTGCCTTGGAACAGGCACCTACGAAGGTATCCAGGTTATCGAGCCTGAGGGAAATTCCCGCGGCTCCGGCATGCCCGCCAAAACCCACCAAATAGTCCCTGCATTCCTGCAAGACTTCGAAAATATTCACTCCTTCGATGGATCGTGCGGAACCTACTACCGTTTCTCCGTCCTCTTTTAAAGTCATCAGAATCGCAGGCACCCTGTATTTCTCGCAAAGCCTTCCCGCGGTAATGCCTATAATGCCTTGATGCCAGTGGGGTTTAAAGAGAAGGATCGGCCCTCCTTCACTATCTTTCAGCAGAGCTTCGGCCTCCTCCAGCATGGCATCCCCCACCCGGCGCCTTTCCTCATTTAATTCATCGAGCCTTTTTGCCAGTTCCTCTGCCTTTTTGGCGTCTTCGGTCAAGAAAAGTTCCACCGCGATGCCGGCGTGCTGCATGCGGCCGGCGGCGTTTATCCTCGGGCTTATTCTAAAGCCGATATCTTCTTCGGTGATCTCTTCGGGAGCTATGCCCGCCACTTCCATCAAGGCCTTGATTCCGGGATTTCTCCCCTCTTTTATTAAGGGGATTCCCTTTTGGGCGAGGTACCTGTTTTCTCCCCTCAGCACCACCACATCCGATATGATGCCAAGGGTCACCAGATCCAGAAACCCATCTGCCTCATCGCTTCTACCGTAGCACTTAAGGAGAGCTTTAGCCAAAAAATAGGCCACGCCCACCCCCGGCAGCCCTCGCGCCGGGTGATCGGGAGCAAGAAATTGAGGATTTACTATGACATCGGCTTTGGGCAAAACAGGAGGAAGGGCGTGGTGGTCCGTTACCAGCACTTCCATTCCAAATCCTTTAGCCAGCTCTATTTCCTTTACATTGGATATCCCGCAGTCACAGGTCAGGATTAACTCAACCCCTTCATCATGAAGGCGTGCAATTACCTCCTCCTTCATACCATAGCCTTCTTTAAACCTGTCGGGGACTTTATAGCTCACTTTTGCTCCAAGGTTTTTTAACACTTTAAATAATAAAGCTGTAGCGGTGACTCCGTCCACATCGTAGTCACCGTAAATGCAAATTTTTTTCCCCTGCTCAATAGCCCTTCGGAGGATCTTTAATGCATCCTCTATCCCCGGCAATTCCTCAGGTGCCGTGGGGGTGTATAGGTCCGGGTTAAGGAACTGTAATACATCATCCTCGGAAATGCCCCGCCTAACCAGTATTTGAGCTAAGATTTCGCTTCCCCCTACGGCTTCTAAGATCTTCTCCGGTACTTTTATGCTTTTGACGCCCTCCATGTTTCTCCTACTCCCATGCGAATTCTTCTATGCTTTCCCAGTCCAGATCCAATTCGTCCTCTAC
>QGUT01000191.1 GCA_003242255.1 Bacillota bacterium | reverse complement strand
AACTAGAGCCCGAAAAAGTAACTTTCATTCTAACTCACATAGCACCGGAAGAAGCTGCTCTTTTGCTGAAAGAGATGTCGACCGATGATGTGGCCGATTATCTGGGGATGCTGCCCGAAAGCTCTCGCCAGAAATTCTTGCATATTATGCACCAGCAGGAACAAAACGAGATAAGGTCCCTGCTTTTATACGATGAAAACACTGCCGGCGGTAGAATGACCACCGAGTTCATAGCTTTTCCGAAAGATATGAAGGCAAAGGAAGCCTTGGACAAATTGGCAGAAATCGCTCCGGATGCTGAAATGATATATTACGTCTACGTCGTGGATGACGGCGGCAAATTACTGGGAGTCCTCTCACTTAGGGACCTAGTGCTTTCCGAACTAGATACGCCTCTTTCGGGGATAATGTATACCGATGTAAAAAAGGTCTTTGCAACTCAGGACCAGGAAGAAGTAATAAGACTTATGGCGAAGTACGGGTTTCTGGCCCTGCCGGTGGTGGATGAAAATAACGTTCTTTTAGGCATTGTAACTTTCGATGATGTTATGGATGCAGCCCAGGAAGAGGCTACCGAGGACATTCTCAAAATGGCGGGGGCATCGGAAGAAATAGCTCCGGAAAAAAGTTCACCACTTTTTAGGGCCCGCAGGAGGTTGCCGTGGATATTGGTCGCCCTTTTCGGGGAAATTGTATCAGGAAACGTTATAAAAAATTTTTCAGAAACACTGCAAGCAGTGGTAGCATTGTCGTTTTTCATTCCGCTCTTGATGGATATGGGTGGTAACGTGGGCACCCAATCGGCAGCAATAGTGGTAAGAGGTCTTGCCACAGGACAAATCGAGCCTCTTTTAATATGGAAAAATGTACTGAGGGAAAGTGGCGTGGGGGCAATATTGGGACTGGTTAACGGTGCGATTGTGGCTACCATAGCATATTTGTGGCAGGGTGCTCCCGCTTTGGGGCTGGTAATCGGGTTGTCCATGGCTCTGAATCTCACCATCGCGGCTTTTTTGGGCACTTTCATACCTTTGATGTGGAATAAACTCGGACGCGACCCTGCAGTGACTTCGGGGCCTTTCGTAACGACGCTCCTCGATGTTATAGGCCTTCTTGTATATTTCAGTACAGCCAACCTCATTTTGAAATTATAGAATAAAACCCCTGCCTTTTTAAGGCAGGGGTCACTTTATGACCTGAAGAATGAAAAATTTCAGGTACCTCGTTTCGTCCGAGGCGGCAAGAATCGGGTGGTCTTTTGCCTGGGTTCGGGTTTCTATAACCCTGAGGGTAACGTGCGCATCCCAGGCAGCTGACTCTATTATTTCCCAGAACAGGTCCTCATCCACATGGTGGGAACATGACGAGGTGATTAGAAATCCTCCGGGTTTTAAAATTTTTAGAGCTCTTAAATTTATTTCCTTGTACCCTCTTATAGCACCTTCTAAGGCTTGTTTATTTTTGGCAAAAGCAGGGGGGTCCAGTATGACCACATCGAACTTTTTTCCGCTCTTGTAAAAGTGCCTCAAAACGTCAAAAGCGTTCCCTTCGTGAAATTCTATGATGCCTTCAAAGCCGTTCAAAGCGGCGTTTTCCCTGGCAAGTTCTACGGCTTCCCTGGATGAATCAAAGGCGATAACTTTTTTAGCACCGAAACGGGCGGCGGATAAGGCGAAAGAACCTGTGTAACAGAAACACTCCAGAACTTCGGCGCCTTTTACGAAGGGCCCTATGGCGAGGCGGTTCTCCTTTTGGTCGAAAAAGTAGCCGGTTTTCTGGCCGTTTATGACGTCGACGTAAAGTTTTAGGCCGTTTTCTTCTATGAGGATTTTTTCCGGGACGTTTCCATACAGACAACCTTTCGTGAGAGGCAGCTCCTCCAATTCACGGATGGGAACGTCGTTTCTCTCGTAAATTCCACGGGGTTGGAACATTTCCCGGAGGATATCCACGATGACATCTTTGAACCGCTCTATACCCAGAGCCAGTGTTTGAATTACGAATACGTCTTCGAATTTGTCGACTATGAGGGCCGGCAGGAAATCAGCTTCCCCGTAAACCAGCCTGAAACTCCCGTTAAATCCCAATTTTTGCCGGTATTCGAAGGCGTCCTCTATCCTTTTTTTGAAAAAATTTCTGTCGATCTCCTCATCTTTGTTCCTCGTCAAAATTCTCACGGTTATTTGCGACAGGGGATTGATGTAGCCCCTGCCCAGAAATTTACCTTTAAAGTCGTATACTTCTACTAGGTCGCCGGGGCTGTAATTTCCCTCGATTTTTTCTATCTCGGTTTTGAAAACCCAGGGATGTCCCTTTTCTATTCGCTTTTTTCGGTGAGGGGTCAAAATTACTTTGGCCAATTTTTTACCTCCCGTCTAAATCCAGGTCTACAGCTTTTGCGATGATTTTCTGAATGTCGGACATTAGGATGAAAAACCTCTGCTCTGCCTCGAGATATTTCTTTACCAGCGAATGGTGCGAAACTATGTCGTAAAGGTTTTGAAGTTGCCTTTCTGCTTCTTCAGTGGGCCGGCCTGAAAGCTTTAAGGCTTCCACTTCAAGTTGCTTCGCCTTAAGGTCCCTTAGCATTTCTTCCGCCTTAGAGTCTTTTTTCAGTTCTTCGGTTGCTGCTTTAAGTTCCAGGTATTCCTGAGAGCGGGAAAGAGCCCTTGCAAGTTCGTGGGCTGCATCGTATACGTTCATTGCGGCCTCCCTCCCGTATTTTTTATGAAATGAAGCAGATCTTTCAAAGAGCCGGCATAATCCGGCTTCGGTTCTATGCCCTTTCTATTTATTATGTAATCGGTGACAAGAAAGGTTTTTATGCCCAATTTGGATGCCACCAGGTCTTCTTCCACGTCGTTTCCGACCATGAGGCATTCCTCGGGCTCAAGGCCGGTAATGTCTAAAATCTCTTCATAGTATTCCAGGCGGGGCTTGGCGAAATGCATGTTCTCG
>QGUT01000041.1 GCA_003242255.1 Bacillota bacterium | reverse complement strand
ATTTTATTTGACAACCGGAAGGGCAGACTATATAATTAAAGTATGATAAGTTTATCAGTTTACCCGGAATTAAACGGTGGTGTAGTGCAGTGATCCTTCCAAAAGAGCAGATAAAAAGGTACATGAGACACATCATCATGCCTGAAATCAGCGGCGCCGGTCAGAAGAAGCTGCTAGAGTCGAAAGGCTTGGTTGTGGCCGATTCCGCCGAAGACGTCCTTCCCCTGCTCTTCTATTTGACAGCATCGGGCATAGGGCACCTGCAGGTGATCCTGAAGGAAAAAGAAGGTTTTTCCGAACTGAAAGCCAGCCTCCTTGACCTAAATCCGGACCTGAAATTGGAGCTAGAAGGCGACATCCCGGTTCTAAGAAATACGGAAAACGTGAATTTCGCAGTATTTGCAGCTGACTACGAGGAATCAAAAAATTTAAAGGGAGTTCCAAAAATATTTAGCCTCGTCGGCCCGTGGGGCGGGTTTCTGACGACAAATATGGATGGCTCAAACGACGGGCTTTCACTATTCGGAAAAGCGAAGGAGCCTCGCGAATGTTCGGCAGGTCTCGTCATGTCCCGTTTCTTCGCGGGGACCCTGGCAGCCATAGAAGCGATAAAAATTTGTCTTAACCTGGGGAAGACGTTGGAAGACCCCCTTCATTACAATTTGCTCGACATGGAATTTAAACGCGCCAATGGAGAAACGTTGCCGGAAGACCCCCTCAAAGGCATGGACTTTTCCGATTTGAAAGTCCTCATAGTGGGCAGCGGCGGCCTCGGCTCGCCGGCGGCCTTTGCTCTGGCCCAGGCCGGGGTAAAAAATATAGGCCTCGTGGACAGCGACATCGTGGAGATCAGCAACCTCAACAGGCAAATTCTTCATTCCACTTCCCGCACCGGGATGCCCAAAGTCGAATCCGCCGAAATGTTTTTGAAAAAAATAAGTCCCGACATAGAAATTGAAAAGTATTACGTGCAGTTCAACAATAAAAATGCGCTGGACATAATAAAGGATTACGACATAGTGATCGACGGCGTCGACAACCTGCCCACCCGCTACCTTCTAAACGACGCCTGCGTCCTGGCGGGAAAGCCTCTGGCTGAAGCTGCCGTCCTGAGATTCGAAGGAATCGCCATGACCATACTGCCCGGCGAAGGTCCGTGTTACCGCTGCGCATTCCCGAAAATGCCCCAGGCCGGCGCTGTTCCTTCCTGCACTGAAGCGGGGGTGTTGGGCCCCGCGCCTGGGGTCATGGGAACCTTGGAAGCAGCGGAAACCGTAAAAATTTTTGCGGGGTCCGGAAAGCTTTTGTCCGGGCGGCTATTGATCTTCGACGCCCTGGAAGCAAAAATCATAACCCCCGCTCTTTCGAAGAATGAAAGATGCCCAATCTGCGGCAAAAATCCCGCAATAAAAGACCTCAGCGGAAATTACGATTTTGTCTGCGAAAACAATTGATAAAATCTAATTTAGAAAGGGTGAGAGTTTATGGAAAGAGAAAACCGCATATTTGATTCCGTTCTCGATCTCATCGGAAGGACACCCATGGTGAGGCTTTCGAAATTATCGCCCGAAGGCGGTGCCACCATCGCAGCCAAACTGGAATCCTTCAATCCCGGCGGGAGCGTAAAGGATAGGATCGCTTACAGCATGATCTTGGATGCCGAAAGAAGGGGCATCCTGAAACCCGGCTCTACCATAGTGGAACCCACCAGCGGCAATACGGGCATAGGCCTTGCCATGGTGTGCGCCGTAAAAGGCTACAGGTTGATACTGGTAATGCCGGCCTCCATGAGCGTAGAGCGGCGCAGGCTTCTGAAAGCCTACGGTGCCGAATTTGTCCTTACTCCTCCCGAATTGGGCATGAGGGGAGCGGTGGAAAAGGCCCTGGAACTGACAAGAGAAATCGAGGACTCCTTCATGCCCCAGCAATTCGAGAACCCGGCCAACCCCGAGATCCACGAAAAAACCACGGCACTGGAAATACTGGAGCAAACCGGAGGGAAACTTAACGCCTTCGTCGCGGGGGTAGGCACCGGAGGCACCATAACCGGTGTGGCCCGGGTGCTAAAAAGGGAAATCCCCAATCTCAAGGTCGTGGCGGTAGAACCCGCATCGTCACCGGTGCTGTCCGGCGGAAAACCCGGATTACACAAAATCCAGGGAATAGGCGCCGGATTCGTGCCGAAAGTCCTGAACCTTGAGCTGGTAGATGAAATCATAACCGTTACCAACGAAGAAGCCTTCGAAACCACCCGGGAACTTTCGACAAAGGAAGGAATTCTGGCCGGAATTTCGGCCGGAGCTGCAACTTTCGCAGCCCGGAAGGTGGCCAGCAGTTTAAAACCCGGCAACCTGGTTGTGACGGTTCTCCCCGACACGGGAGAGCGTTATCTGAGCGTCGAAGGGCTTTTCCCCGCCGAGTAATTTGGAACCCGGCCAGCCTTGCCCACATATAATGGTACTGTAAATCAGGGCAAGGAGGGATTCTGATGACAGAAATAACCGGAGGCGGTTTCGGCGATATCTTCGGCGGTAGCGGACACCATCGCGATCGTCGAGCTTTTATAGTATTCTTGATTTTGATCCTTCTGCTTTTGGGAGACCACTTATAATATAAAATAATATAAAAAAGGTGAAAGCTGTGCATCGACACGGCTTTCACCTTTTTTGTTTGTAACAGAAACTGTACGACTCTCATAGAATAATACCGAACCCCCATAAAATCGAAAAACCCCTTCAGGAGGTAATATAGATGAACAAACCGGATGGTAAGTCCAAAGGATACCCAGGCGGTATGAGACTCGGCGAGGCCTATGTGCCGTTTCAGATTTACGGCGAGACCTTTGACCCTAAAACGGCCCTGATGTACGGCACCCTTTTCCCAGACCTGTTCAGGCCGTACAGGCCCGCTCACAGGAATCAGGAACAGTAGTCATCCATATTGCGAGGTGAACCGGAATGTATGATAGGACAATGGTGGAGATGCTGAAGGAACTCCAGGCGGTGGAGTTTGCCGTCTATGAGCTGGCCTTGTTTTTAGATACCCACCCTGCCGACAGGAGGGCATGGGAAGACCACACCCGGCTCGTGAACAAATTAAAACAGCTTAGAAGAGCTTTTGAAGATAGATTCGGGCCGCTTTCTCTGGACTCCGAATCACCCTTCCCCTATCGCTACATCAACGACCCGTGGCCCTGGGAAATCCAATATTGAGAGGAGGAAAGGCAAAAATGTGGTTCTACGAGAAAAAGCTGCAGTACCCCGCCAACGTCAGGCGCTGCGACTTAGGAATGGCCAAATTCCTTTTCGCCCAGTACGGCGGCCCAGACAGCGAGCTTTCCGCTGCAGTAAGATACCTCACCCAGCGCTATACGATGCCGATACCCCAGGCCAAGGCCCTTCTGACCGACATCGGAACGGAAGAAATGGCCCACTGGGAGATCATCGGCACGCTCATATATAAACTTACCGAAGATGCCACTCCCGAGCAGTTGAGGGCGGCCGGCCTCGGAGACCACTTCGCCCAGCACGACAGAGCCCTCTATCCGCATGACGCCGCAGGGGTGCCCTGGACCGCTGCGTACATCCAGGCCACCGGCGATCCCATAACCGACCTCCACGAAAACATGGCGGCAGAGCAGAAGGCCCGCACCACATACGAACACCTCATTTCTCTTACCGACGACGATGGAGTCATCGCGACGCTCTCCTTCCTCAGGGAAAGGGAAGTGGTCCACTTCCAGCGGTTCGGCGAGGCGTTGATGCTGGTAAAGGAGCATTACGAGCACAAGCACATCTTTTATTAGCGGTCGCTTGAATAAAAAAGCTGTGTGGAATACCACACAGCTTTTGGCTTTTTAAAAGAGCCCCTATTTTTCCAGGGGCTCTTTGATACGCCGATATGATTCTTCTACCTTAATCATTCTTTTTCCTGCTATCACGCTCGGCGCCATTCTCAGCAGGACGTTTCTCCTGATTCCGGTGCAATTCGCAGCAATCCATCTTTTTCCCGGCGAATTCCTTTTCGCTGGCCCGTGCCAGATTATTTATGAATCTGCTGAACCATCCAGCCATATCAATGCCTCCTCTCACAAATTCAGGGTTTAAATCTCCTCAGCCTCAGGGCGTTGCTGACCACCGAAACCGAACTGAACGCCATGGCAGCGCCGGCTATGGCGGGGCTCAAATATCCGAGGGCCGCAAAGGGGATTCCGAGGGTGTTGTAGATGAACGCCCAGAACAGGTTCTGCTTGATGTTCCTCATGGTGGCCCGGCTGAGCTTGATGGCGGTCACGATCCCCTTCAGATCTCCGCTCATGAGGGTTATATCTGCCGCCTCGATGGCAACGTCGGTGCCGGTGCCGATGGCGATGCCTACGTCGGCCGCCGCCAGAGCAGGGGCGTCGTTGATGCCGTCTCCCACCATAGCGGTGATCTTGCCCTGCTCTTTTAGCTTTTCCAACTCTTTTGCCTTGTGCTCCGGGAGCACTTCAGCCAATACATTTTCTATCCCCACCTGCCGGGCGATGGCTCTAGCCGTGCGCTCGTTGTCGCCGGTTATCATCCACACCTCGATGCCCATCTTCTTCAGTTCTTCGATGACCTCTCTGGAGCTTTCTTTGACTGTATCGGCCACCGCCACAATGCCTTCCAAATTTCCGTCGACCGCTATCATCATCGCCGTCTTGCCTTCGCTTTCAAGGTTTTCCAGAAAATCTTCGGCCCTCTCCACAGGAACATTTATAACCTGCATGAGCCGGCGGTTGCCGAGGTAAACTTCTCTATTCTTTATTCTTGCATGTATGCCGTGGCCCGGTATTGCTTCGAAACTTTCAGGATCGGTAAGTTCAAGGCCTTCTTCTTTAGCTCTGTTTACAATGGCCTCGCCCAGAGGATGCTCGGAATTTCTCTCCGCCACCGCGGCAAACCACAAGATTTCTTCCTTTTGGAGGTTCCCCAGCGCAATGATATCGGTGACCTCCGGATTCCCCTTGGTAATGGTACCGGTCTTGTCTAGCACGATGGCCGTTATCCTGTGGGCCCTCTCCAGATGTTCGCCGCCCTTTATGAGCACGCCGTATTCAGCCCCCTTGCCGGTCCCCACCATTACGGAGGTGGGCGTGGCAAGCCCCAGGGCGCAAGGGCACGCTATTACCAGGACCGCTACGGCGTTTATGAGGCCCTCGGTGAAGTCGCCGTATATGATGCGCCAAACCGCAAAAGTTATAAGGGCTACGGCGATGACTGATGGGACGAACACTCCCGATATCCGGTCGGCCAGCTTTTGAATCGGGGCCTTGGACCCCTGGGCCTCCTCCACCAGCTTCACTATCTGGGCGAGCACCGTGTCTTTTCCCACTTTGGTGGCTTTAAACTTGAAGGTGCCCGTTTTGTTGATGGTAGCCCCTACTACTTCGTCCCCTACTTTTTTCTCCACCGGCACGCTCTCGCCGGTGAGCATTGACTCATCCACCGAAGAATAACCTTCCACTATGACGCCGTCTACGGGTATCTTTTCGCCGGGCCTCACTATGACGATATCTCCGATCTCCACCTGTTCGACGGGTATCTCGAGCTCCTGGCCATCCCTTATCACCCGGGCAGTTTTAGCCTGCAATCCCATCAACTTCCTTATGGCTTCCGATGTCCTGCCTTTAGCTATGGCTTCCAAATATTTGCCCAGGGTGATGAGGGTTATGATCACCGCCGCCCCTTCGAAGTAAAGGTGGTGGTGAATTTCTTCCATCGGGACGGTGAACACGTTGTACAGGCTGTAAAAATACGCCGCCGAGGTGCCCAAGGCAACCAGCACGTCCATGTTGGCAGTCCCGTTTTTCAGGTTATGATAAGCTCCGCGGTAGTACCTGTAGCCTATTCCGAACTGCACCGGAGTGGCAAGGGCCAGTTGAAACCAGGGATTGGCCAGGATGCCCGGATGCCAGCCCAGGGCCATGAAAATCATAGAGAGGAGCAGCGGAGCTGTCAGGATGGCCGAAATGACCACCAACCTGCTTAAGGCCCTGATTTCCCTCTCTCTTTCCTGCCTTTCCCTGTCGCGGTCCATTTCGGTCTTTTCGTAGGCGTCGTACCCTATATTTTGTATGACCTTTATGAGGTTTTTTACGTCGGTCACACCGCTTAGATATTCTACCGACGCCGTCTCGGCCGCAAAATTCACCGTTGCCTTCAAAACCCCGGGAGTCCGAGACAAAACCTTTTCGATGCGGGCCGCACAGGCAGCGCAGGTCATATTTTTAAGTCCCAGTTCCACCCTATCGGCCAGGACGTCGTAGCCCAAATCCCTTATTTTCTGCACAATCTCCAACACAGTGACCTCTTTTGGGTCGTATGCGATGCTGGCCTTCTCAGTCGCCAGATTTACATTTGCCTGCCTTACTCCGGCCATTTTCGCGAGACCTTTTTCGATGCGCGCAGCGCAGGCGGCACAACTCATCCCTTTTATATTTAAAGTCGCTTTATTTACAGTTTCGGGCATTATTACCCCTCCCAGCGATCGGTATACCCCATGGGGGTATCTTCTGTTTTCATTATATTCTCTTTCAAAAAGAATGTCAACCACCGCACTAAGAAAAAAAGAGGCGCCCTGCCCCATAACTCACAGCCTTCCGCCGCGCCCTCCGCAGCACCCGCCTCTTCCAAAGAGCCAGACGAACAGACATGCTCCCATCAACAGCAGTAGGATATTTGGCATTGCAAATCGCTCCTTTCATTTCCCACATATGCACGAGCTGTCTCAAGCTATTCTTAGTATTTAGATAAGAATTATCGGTTTTTATTTAATAATACAGAACCCCTTTTGATTTGTCAAGCGCAATCCGCTATGAGTCAGATAGGCAACCTTTTTGCTCCAATTAAAACCATGATTCATTTGCTTAATAAACATATCCCTCAGGAATGATAAAATTATGTAAGACAGGTGGATACCAAAGTGTAGCCTTTAGTAAAAACCGAAAATAAAAAAACAAAAGCGGGAGGTTTTCCTCCCGCTTTTTAAAGTCTATTATACCTCAGCGCATGCGTTGCAGCTACTGGTTTTTATATCGCCTTCACTCCGGACCATCGCTATTGCACCCTTGGGGCACTTTTCCGCGCAGATGCTGCAGCCTATGCAGAGCTCCGCATTGACCTCGTGTTTTTTCTTGACCTCACCCGATATGGCATTTACCGGGCAGTTTTTGGCGCAGATGGTGCACCCGATGCAGGTGTCATTGATGACTGCTTTCTTCCTCTTGGCGAAAGCCGAGGTAATCGCCTTGGTCGGACACTTTTCAACGCACTTCATGCAGTTGCGGCACTTTTCGTAATCTATTACCGCCACGTTGTTTACCACGTGAATGGCATCGAAGGGACATACCTTTTCGCACTGCTTGCAGGCAATGCATCCCACCTTGCAGGCATCCCTGGTATCCTTTCCCTTCATTGTAGCCCTGCAGCGCACGTGCACTTCGTTTTTTTCGGGCGAAAGGGAAATCACCATCTTCGGGCATTCCTTGACGCACAACCCGCAGCCGGTGCATTTTTCTTCGTCGATTACGGGCAGGCCCTTTTCGCCCATGGTTATGGCCCCTACGGGACATACCTTTTCGCAATCGCCAAATCCTATGCAGGCAAAGGGACAGGCTTTGGGACCGCTGTTCACCATGGATGCAGCCCGGCAGGACTTTACTCCGGTGTACTCGGCTTTAAATTTGGCCTCTTCCTTACCTCCCTGGCACAGGACCCGAGCCACCTTCCTATCCCCGGCTGCACCTACGTCGGACACTCCCATGATTTTTGCGACTTTTTTGGCCACAGCTTCGCCCCCGACCAGACAGGCGTTGACGGGAGCTTTCCCATCGACAATAGCTCTCGCAAGGCCTCCGCACCCGGGATAACCGCAGGCGCCGCAGTTAGCACCGGGCAAAGCCTCCAGCACGGAATCCACCCTTGGGTCTGTTTCCACAGCGAACTTCTTGGACGCGAGCACGAGGCCGGCGCCCATCGCCAAACCCAATCCTCCCATGCTCAATATTGAAGTTATGATAGTATTTGCCACTTTCTTCACCTCCAAATCATAGCGGAACCAAACCCGTAAACCCTAAAAAGATCATCGCGAGCAATCCGGCTGTAAGGAACACTATGGCAGGACCTCTAAGGGCCTCCGGCACATCTGCAAACTCCAGGTCTTCGCGGATACCAGCCATCAATATGAGGGCCAGCGTAAAACCAAGGCCGGCACTCAGGCCGAAGACGATGCTTTCTATGAAGTTGTAGCCTTTCTGTGGAATCAAAAGGGCGACAGCCAGCACTATACAGTTTGTAGTAATCAAGGGCAAGTAAATTCCAAAAGCGTTGTACATGGTAGGGCTGATTTTCAACACGATCATTTCTACCAGCTGGACCAGCGATGCGATGACGAGAATAAAGGAGACGATCTGTAAAAATGCCGATAGCCCGAAAGGCTCCAGTATATAGTACTGGATAAAATAGGCAGCCACCGCCGTCATCGTCAGAACAAAAGTGGTAGCCATCCCCATGCCGATGGAAGTTTCCAATTTACTAGATACTCCGAGAAAAGGACACTGGCCGAGAAACCTCGCAAACACGAAATTGTTGACCAGCACTGTTCCTACAACTAAAAATGCTAAATCCTTCAACATTCGACGTCACCTCCCTTAATGGCTGGCCGTCTTGCGTGCGATCATATTCATCACACCTACCAGGATGCCCATCACTAAAAAGGCTCCGGGAGGCAGCAGCATTATGACCCACTGGGTAAAGCTCTCTCCCAATACTTTGACGCCGAACAGCGTTCCGGAACCAAAGATCTCTCTTATGATGCTGATGAGGGTTATGGCCCACGCGTATCCGAGGCCCATGCCCAGTGCATCGGCTACAGCCCGTATCGGGCCGACCTTTGAGGCAAATGCCTCAGCCCTGGCGAGTACAATGCAGTTGACAACTATAAGGGGTATAAATATACCCATCACTTCGTAAAGCGAGGGAAAATAGGCTTTCATCGTGAGGTCGACCACTGTGGTAAAGGTGGCGATGACGATGATGTAGCAGGGTATCCTGACTTTGTCGGGGATGATGCTCCTCAGCAGAGACACGAGTACGCTGGAACAGGTCAGCACAAAAGTAAGGGCCAATCCCATTGCCACACCGTTTTGGGCAGCAGTGGTGACCGCCAGCGATGAACATATACCGATGACCATGCGGAATATGGGGTTTTCATTCCACAAACCGTTGATAAAATCCTTAACCAGTTGACCCATCAATAATCGCCTCCTACGGGATATATTTCTGTCACCTTGTCCAGCGATGTCTTAATTGCATTGGCCACCGCCGTAGGAGAAATCGTAGCACCAGTTATCACCTGTACATCCTTCTTTGGGGCAAATTCGTCGTTTACCGATTTACCTTTGAATTGATCGGTGAAGGACGGCTCTTTTATCTTGGCCCCAAGGCCCGGCGTCTCGGACATCGACAGAATTTCTATTCCGGTAAGTTTTCCTTCTTTAGGGTCATAGCCCACCATTATCTCTATAGGTCCGCTAAAGCCCGACCCTGTCGTCTTGAAAGCGATGCCTTTTTTATTCCCCTGGCCGTCCATTCCAATGTAGAAGGTCATGCCGTCTTTTTCGACGGTTTCCATCTTTTCAGTCCCTGGAATCACATTCATTACAGCTTGCTCCAAGGCCTGTCTTTCTTGTTCCTGTATTTTCGGATTGGTAGCCTCATAAGTGAAAGCAAGGGCCGCTCCCGCTACAATGGATATAACCGTCAGAACCACGATCATTCGCATATATTCGTTCATCTGGCCTTCACCTCCCCGTAGATCTTGGGCACCGTGTACCTATTGATAACAGGCGTAAAGGCGTTCATTAGCAGTATCGAAAAAGACACGCCTTCTGGATATCCTCCGTAAAACCTTATTATTACCGTAAATATTCCAGCTCCGATCCCGAAAATTATTCTCCCCAACCGGGTGATGGGAGTGGTGACCATATCGGTAGCCATGAAAAAGGCTCCGAGCATGAGGCCGCCCGACAATAACTGGAATATCGGGTCCTTTCCCAGTAACAATGAAAGCACCGCCACCGTCCCCAGGTAGCCCGCCGGTATGGTCCAGTCGATGTATCCCTTATACAAGAGGTACAATCCGCCCAATATTATCATCAAGGCCGAAGTTTCTCCCATGGAACCGCCCACGTTTCCGAGAAAAAGACTCATATAATCGGTCGAGACGCCCTGCATTTTTAAAAGTGCCAGGGGCGTTGCGCCCGTGGTGCCGTCCACTGGATTTATCCAGGTCGTCATCTGCACGGGGAATGTGATCATCAAAAATACCCTACCTATTAGTGCTGGGTTAAAGGGATTAGTGCCCAATCCGCCGTATATCTGTTTCCCGAGAGATATGGCTACTGCAGCACCTACCACCGCCATCCACAGCGGCAGTCCCGGTGGCAGATTCAAAGCGAGAAGAATTCCCGTTACAACGGCGCTGCCGTCCCACACGGTAATCGGTTTACCCCGGAGTTTCTGGAAGATGGCTTCGGTGATCACCGCCGCCAGCGTGGTGGTCACAACGAGTATCAGAGCCTTAATCCCGTAAAAATAAATTCCCGCTATCGTCGGCAGGAGAAGGGCGCCGGCCACGCTGAACATTATCCTCTGAACGCTTTCCCCCGAGTGGATGTGCGGGGAAGACGCGATCGTAAACCTATATTGTCCCATCGGAAATACCTCCTCGGTATTTTTGCAATAAAACTATATTATCCGTTACTTCTTTTTAGAAGCCAGTATATGGTTCTTGGCAAGCCTGATGAGTTGGGTAAGAGGAATATGAGCAGGACACACATAAGCACAGCAGCCGCATTCGATGCAGTCTAAAGCGTGGTACCGCTCAGCATCGGCCCACCTGCCTCTTTCCGCGAGTTTGGCAATGTGGGTCGGCAAAAGCCGGATCGGACATGCGTCCACGCAACGCGCGCACCTTATGCATGGCATCGATTCAACAGCTTTCACTTCGGACTTTTGAAGCACCAGAACGCCCGACGTTCCTTTCATCACCGGAACTTCCAGCGAAGACTGGGAAAGCCCCATCATGGGCCCGCCCATGATGACTTTGCCGGGTTCCCCTGCAAAACCCCCGCACTGCTCAATCAACTCTCCCACAGGAGTTCCTATCCTCACCAGCAGGTTCTTGGGCTCTTTCACGCCGGAGCCGGTAACCGTCGTGATCCTCTCGACGAGCGGCATACCGGTCTTCAAAACGTTAGCTATGGCCGCGCAGGTGCCCGCATTGTCGACTATCACGCCCACATCCATGGGAAGCCCTCCGGACGGAACTTCCCTGCCGGTTATGGCATTTATGAGTTGCTTTTCTCCGCCCTGGGGGTACTTGGTGGCAAGGGGGACCACCTCTATGCCGCTTAAGCCTTTAACGGCGGCTTTCATGGCTTCCAGGGCATCAGGCTTGTTGTCTTCTATTCCGATGTAGGCTTTGCTCACCCCGGTCGCCTTCATGATGGCCCTGAGTCCCAAAACCACATCTTCCGGCCTTTCCACCATCAGACGGTGGTCAGCGGTAAGGTATGGCTCGCATTCTGCTCCGTTTACAATAACGGTGTCAATTTTTTTGTCCGCAGGGGGCGAAAGTTTTACCTGGGTCGGAAAACCGGCGCCGCCCATCCCAACGATTCCAGCTTCTCTGATGAGATTCTTTATCTCATCGGGCGAAAGTTCCTCCAAAGGTTTGGGCGGCTTTACGCCTTCGTATATTTCATCCAGGCCGTCAGACTCTATCACAACGGACATCACGTAGGCCCCGCTGGCATGGAGCCTCGGTTCGACCGCCACCACCTTGCCCGAAACGCTGGAGTGCACCGGAGCCGATACGAAAGCCTTGGCCTCTCCGATTTTCTGGCCTACCTTGACCATATCGCCCACTTTGACGATGGGCTCGCAGGGCGCCCCCACATGCTGACTTAAAGGTATTACGACTTTTGCCGGCAGTTTTGCCTTTTCCACCGGCTTTTGCTTCGTCATCTCTTTATTATAAGGAGGATGGATTCCTCCCTTAAAAGTTTTTAGCATCCTTCACCTCTCCCTCCGGTATCGGAAAACCAGCTTTTTAAAGGCAAAAAAATAAGATTTTAATGGTGTACAAAGTATACACATACTAACCAACCGTACATCAAAGATTATACAATAAAATTACGCTTTTTTCTATAATAATTTATATAATTATCTCATGTTAAATTTATG
>QGUT01000040.1 GCA_003242255.1 Bacillota bacterium | reverse complement strand
GCTAATAAGTGCCCGTTATGAAAAGGGGAGCATAATACTTACCAGCAACAAAGGCTTTGGAGAATGGGGGGAACTCATGGGAGACCCTGTACTTGCTACTGCAGTTTTGGATAGACTATTACACCATTATCCCTATAAGGAAAAAAACTCCCCTTTGAGCATCCGTTTTTTTTATTATCTCTGATATCAACTCAAAGATGGGAGTTATCCAAACTTTTATAAAGTGAGCATGTTTTTTATTTTTGTCAAAATCTTTTTTTCCAGCCTGGATACCTGAACTTGCGTTATGCCCAAGATCCTGGCCACTTCCGTTTGGGGTTTATCTTTAAAGTACCTCAAAATAATAATCTGTCTTTCCCTTTTATCCAATTTTGAAAGGACCTCTTTTACTGCAATTTTTTCTATCCACTGGCTGTGCAACTCCTCACCGTCATCGACTTTGTCCATGTAGTAAATAGGGGCACCGTCGTCTTGGTACGCCACGTCGTTCAATGATACTACGGGTTGGAGGGCTTCTAGACCCATCACAATTTCTTCTGGCGGAACTCCTATCTCTTCCGAGAGCTCGTTTATAGTAGGTTCGCGGTTCAATTCATAGGCTAGTTTTTCTTTTGCAGCTTGTATTTTTGCGGTTAATTCCCTGAGGGATCTCGTTATTTTCACGGGAGAGTCGTCCCTCAAGAATCTCTTAATTTCTCCTATTATCATTGGGATGGCGTATGTTGAGAACTTGACGTTGTAAGAAAAGTCGAACTTATCTATTGCTTTCAAGAGTCCTATGCTTCCGATTTGAAAGAGTTCTTCCGGCTCATAACCTCTATTTGAAAACTTCTTTACCACACTCCAAACCAGACCCAAATTTAAAGCGACAAATTGGTTTTTGGCCTCTTCGTCCCCTTCTTTGGCTTTCTTTAATAATTCTACTTGTCCTGCCGAATTACTCAACGCCATGACCTTTAACCCCGGAAAGAATTATTTTTTGTTTTTTATAGTTTTGTACATTTTGACGATGGTGCCTTTACCCGGTGAGGATTCGACTTCCACGCGGTCCATAAAATTCTCCATTATGGTAAAGCCCATACCCGATCTATCGAGTTCGGGCTTCGACGTCCAGAGCGGTTGCCTGGCCTTTTCAATATCTTCGATTCCCTTTCCCCAGTCCTGCACCCAAATTTCAATCTCATTTTCCCGCAGGATAGATTTTATTCGGATTATGCCCGTTTCATTTTCATAACCGTGAATTATACAATTGGTCACGGCTTCGGACACGGCCGTCTTTATGTCGGCCAGTTCGTCCAGGGTAGGATTCAACTGCGAGGCAAACGCAGCTACCACTACTCTCGCGAAAGCTTCATTCTGAGATTTGCTCCAAAAATCAATAGTCATTTCGTTTAAAACTTCCATATTA
Source organism: Bacillota bacterium (assembly GCA_003242255.1). GTDB lineage: Bacteria > Bacillota > Thermosediminibacteria > Thermosediminibacterales > Thermosediminibacteraceae > Fervidicola. The sequence continues at coordinate 10,912 of QGUT01000040.1, read as the reverse complement.
TCACTCCCTACATTTTTTCACTTGCTTCTATTTCATCGTTAAAACAGGGGATTATGTTGAAAAGACCCGATATTTCGAAAATTCTCGCCACTTGTTTGCCCACGTTTATTGCTCCAACTTTGCCCCCTATTTTTTGGAGAGCTTTATATCTTCCAATTAGCATTCCTACCCCGGAACTATCCATGAAATTTACCTGTTTGAAGTTAAACAATATTTTTTTAAACGATTGGCGCATAAGATACTCATCCAGCTTTTCGCTTACCATCCGCGCCATGTGATGGTCCAGTTCTCCCTTTAAATTTACAATAAGAAAGTCGTTGTATACTTTAAAAGTTACCCCCATTTAATCTCTTACCCCCAATAATAAATAGAAATCAACAGGAAGTAAATATTATTTCTACAAAATTTTGGGAAATTCCTGCTAAAAAATAAAAAACGCACGGAGTGCGTTTAGTAGTTGAATAGATTTACAATAAGTTTTCTGAATATATAAAATAAGCCGGCTTTCTCTATCCCCTCGGAGACGATAAGATCAACTTCACCTAAAACTTTACCGTTCTGTTCAGCTATCAGCCTTCCTACTTTCTGTCCCGCCGAAAGGGGAGCTTTCAATTTGTCCGGTATTTCCAGTTTGGTATCAATGGCCACGTCCTTTCCCTTTTCGATTAATATATCAAGATCGTAAGATGCTATTATGTCTACTTGATCTCTCATTCCTTTCTCTACGGGCAGGCGGGCCAGAACTTCATCCTTTTTCGCTATTCGCATCGAATCGAAATTCCCAAAACCGTAATCTAAAAGTTTTTTAGTGTCTTCAAATCGGTCATTGGAAGTGGGCGAATTCAAAACAACTGAAATTAACCGCAGATTTCCCCGTTTAGCCGTCCCGGCGAAACAATATCCTGCCTTAGCGTGATAACCGGTTTTTAGGCCATCCAATCCCTCATATTTCCCCAGCAGCTTATTTGTATTTGCCAGCATGGTAGGTTCCCGCTTTTTATCGGTATGTTCCAGGTAGTCAACCCAAACTGTGGACCATTCGAAGATTTTTGGGTACTTTACGAGCTCCCTACTCATCAAAGCGATATCGTAAGCGGTGGAGTAATTTTCTGGGTCCGGCAAACCGTGAGGGTTGGAGAAATGGGTGTTGTTCATCCCCAGAGATTTTGCCTTTTCATTCATCATTTTTACGAATCCTTCCACGCTGCCTCCAATATATTCTGCCACGGCTACCGACGCATCGTTGGCCGACGCTATAGTTATGCATTTCATCAAGGTCTCCAGAGTTTGCTCTTCACCGGGGCCTAAAAACACCTGGCTGCCGCCGGTTTTCCACGCCCGTTCGCTTACTGGAACTTTATCGTCAAGGTTCACCTTTCCCGAAGCTATGGCATCGAATGCTACGAGAAGGGTCATTATTTTTGTTATGCTCGCTGGCTCCATCTTTTCATGGGCGTTTTTTTCGTACAATACGGTGCCGCTCTGGGCATCAATGAGTACTGCCGAGGGAGATTTGATGTCAGGAATTGCCTGAGCGTAAGACGTGGAACTGCTGGCCAACGAAAAAATGATTAATATTAAAAAGCAAGATATAGCCTTTGTATTCCTGTAAATATAACTCGACATCATGTAAAAATTCCTCCCTTCGGTTATAGGTTATCCCTCGGGGAGGAATGTTATTCAGTTAAGCTCTTGGGTGGGTTCTATCGTATACTTCCTTTATGCGGGTTTTGGTCAGATGGGTGTAAATCTGAGTGGTAGATATGTCCGCGTGACCTAGCATCTCCTGAACTGCTCTCAGGTCAGCGCCGTTTTCAAGGAGGTGGGTTGCAAAGGAATGCCTCAAGGTATGAGGAGTTATTTCCTTATTGATTCCCGCCATTTTGGCGTATTTTTTTATTATTTTCCAAAAACCTTGTCGGGTCAGTGCATCGCCCAGGTGGTTCACAAAAAGGATGTCAGTATTTTTTCCCTTTATAAGCAGCTTTCTAACATTATCGATGTATTCTCTCAAATAGGTCACTGCATAAGATCCTATCGGCACTATTCTTTCCTTTGAACCTTTGCCGGTACAGCGCAAAAACCCCATGTCTAAATTTACGTCTTCTGTTGTCAAAGAGATCAATTCCGAGACTCTTATGCCTGTAGAATACAGTAATTCCAGCATGGTTTTATCCCTAAATCCAAGCGGATCCCGGGTATCTGGTTGTTCCAAGAGCCTTATGACCTCTTCCACCGTCAAAACTCTAGGAAGCTTTTTTTCCAGCTTGGGAGTATCCAGGTTAATAGTAGGGTCTTCATCTATATAGTGTTCCCGCACGAGAAAATGGTAAAAGGACTTTATGGCCGCACAAGCCCGGGAAATGCTGCTGCTCGCCTTTCCGCTCTTTTGCATGAGCAAAAGGTAAGAAATGATAGTGGTTTTAGACGTGAATCTAAAATCCGTGATATTTTGTGATTTTAAAAAATTCATATAGCTTTGCAAATCCCTGCGGTAGGATTCTATCGTATTGACGGCAAGGCCCTTTTCAACGCTTATGAAGTCTAAAAAAAGCTTTATCTTTTCTTCCATCATCATCACCTAAATGTAACTCGATAAAAGTTTAATGAACACCGGAGAAATATAACCCTCTATTAAACCGGCCAGGATTAAAAGCAAGCAGAACCCCAGGTTCAGCAGCACGTAACTGGCGGTCATGTTGAGATATTCTCTTCCATCCATTTTTCTCCTATTTTTAATTACTTCCGCTGCGAAGTAAATTCCGGTAACTCCAAGGGAAAGGATGACCGGTATGGTGATGATATTTGGGGGAAATATAGAAAGGGCAGCGAACAGACACCCCCTAATTCCAAATTCCGAAACTAAAAATCCCACGGTAAAACCTAAAATATAGCCTCTGAAAAAGATGACGGCTGGTATCAGCGGGGAGCTTATGACAAAAAGTCCAGCGAGGGTTATGGCAAGAGCAGTTTTAAGGTTATTGAAAACCGATGTATAAAATACTGTAGAAGAATCTATGCTGACGGTACCTACGTTTGAAAAAAACGATTCCACGTAATTTAATAGTTCCTGTTTTTGGTCCTCCGAAAGGGAACTCACTGTAAAACTGCCCATGACAATTCCCAGCACCAGTATAAGGCCCACCAGCAAGTAATAACCGATATTCTGTTTCATATAAGTTGCCATTTTTGAAACAAAGTAATTCAAAGAACATCTCCTCCCGTCCACTTATAAAATATTATGCCGGGAGGAACACCAATATAACTTACTCAGGATATTATCTTCCCGTAAATACCTCCTCCGCCCGCTTTAAGCTTAAGAGCTCCGGTCCTCGCCGCAATTATCTTTTCCGCCACCGCGGTGCCTACTTCGCTTTCCAGGTCTTCAAGAGGAACCTGGTGCAGCACGTTGATTTCGCTGCCGAAGGCTTTTATCAACCTTTCGGAAGTTCTCCTGCCGATGCCGGGAATAAATTTTAGGGGAATGTTATAATAATAGGGCGGTCGCTCCTGGGGATGCAAGCTTTCTTTGTAATCGGCAATGGAAGTGATTCGATCTAATACACCCACTACTATTTTTTCTCCCGAACAACGGGGACAACTCAGCACGGGCGGTTCTGCATCGGCCACGTAGTTACAAGAAAGGCAGAAGGTCCTGTGATACTTCCCCAACCTAGGATCTAACCCGTAGTTTGCCAGTATCTTGCTGTTAGAAGATTTTCCTCCAATTGCTTCAAACAAGCTTTCAAAATCGGGATTGTCCAATTTTATTTTATTATACTCTCTCCCTATGTTGTCTAGAGAGTGGGCGTCGGAGTTGGTGATGAACTTTTTGACGGACAGTTCTTTTATCCTGTCTGCCAGATCCGAATCGGCGCTCAGACCCAATTCTACTGTGGCTACATCGTCGAATTGGTCTCCGAAAGCCGATGAGATCCTGTCGTAGCAACTGCCATAAAAACTTTTAAAAGGAGTAAAGACGTGAGCAGGAACAAGTTTTCCTCCAAGATTTTTTACTATATGCAGCAGTTCGCGGGCCTTCAAGGATGCCCTTTGAGAACTGAGGTAAATATTGGTTATATATTTTTGCAGTAGATTAGAAAATTCCTCCATTTGCTTGAAGTGTGGGAAATACGCCACGCTGTGCGCAACACCTTTTCCTTCCGCAGTTTCTATTTCCGCGCCCAGAATTAGGGTCAACCTGCCGCGGTAGGAAAGGCCTCCCTTCGGCAATTCCTCTAACTCCCCTGAATGGATTTTTTCCTTTATTTCGCTGAGGACAGAAGGCGAAGCGCAGTCGACCACTCCGACTATATTTAAGCCCTTGACGTCGACGCAAGTCTTAATGATGGCATCTAAAGTCAACTGCCGGGAAGCGGCCACCTTTACAGGCCTGCCGCAAGACTGACCTATGTGCACGTGCAAATCCGCAAAATATTCCATTTATAAGTCACCCTGGAAATAAAATTGGGATACCAAAAGTCCCACGATCGTCTTCGCATCTTTGATTTCTCCGTTCTTAACCATGTCCAAGGCCTTTTCTAGGGGGATCCTTTCTTTTTTTATGATTTCATCTTCATCGGGTCTTCCCACCGACTCCTCTAGTCCCGCAGCGATAAAGAGAGCCATCTTTTCGTTCGAAAAACCGGGAGAGGTATAAAAGTCCATTATATGTATCAGGTTTTTAGCTTTATATCCCGTTTCCTCCAGCAGCTCTCTTTGGGCGCAAAGATTGATGTCTTCATTCTTTTCTAGCTTTCCTGCTGGAATTTCCAGCAGAACTTCTTCCACCGGTTTGCGGTACTGGCGAACCATTATGACGTTTCTGTCATCGTCTAAAGGAACGATCGCCACCGCCCCGGGATGCTCCACTATTTCCCGCGTTGAATGTTTGCCGTTGGGGAGTTTCACTTCGTCCAATCTTAATTTTAAAATTTTGCCTGAAAAAATTTGTTTTGTGCTAATCGTAGTTTCAGAGAAATCCACAACCTGTCGCCTCCTCAAATATTCTCGACGAGTTTGGATGCAAAATTGCCTGCTGCACTGGCCGCCCAAAAAAATTCACGGTCCTGTTCAAAATTCCTCCCCATGGTGTGGACTTCGATGCCGAGCGACTTTAAAAATCTTATGCCTTCGATGCCGTCTTCAATTACGATGCGGTGTTTTCGATGAATTCCGCAGCATTTCAATTGCTTCATTATTATATCAAATTTTTCTTTTTCCATCTTTGGAATTACGACAAATGCTTTCCTCAGGGCGATTTCCCGAAGCGATGTAATAGTATGATGACTAACTCCGTAGTGCCTCGTTCGATGGTCCGCGAAACTTATTCGCGGTATTGCAACGGGAATTCCTCTCAATGTACGTACCGCATTGATTATTTCTCCCTGTTCCAGGCCTGTGTGACCGTATTTGGTTCCGGTCCCGACTATGCCCGGCCCCATAGTGACTACTGCCACGTCGCATCCTGAAGCCTTTGCCAGCATGAGGCCCGAATAAATATTTACTGCTTCCAGGTCGCCTCCGAAAGCGTGTCCGGTGGTAATGGTCAAATCTAGTAGCCCTTTTTCTTTTAATTCCGTCACAATTTGGCTCAAAAAAATGGGGAGGGCACCTCCATCGGTCATTACGTATGCCACTTTGAGGTTTTTTGAATTTTTCTTTATCCCTGCACAGGCCGGGGCCAGCATGCTATGAAGGCTTCCGATTACCACAGGCATATTCGAAAGTGATGATGTCTTTGAAAGCTTTTCGGCCAGAGGACTGCTGCTTTCTTCGCCGCTCAAGGTTTTTACCTGAAATGGCGTATACCTTAATTTCATTATGTGGCCTTTTTCTTCGATGTCAAGCTTTTCGATGGAGCAGTTGTAAAGGACGAAATGATAACCTCCGCTTCCGAGCTTTAAAAAAACTGCCGTGGTATTTAACACCACTTCATCCCCTTTATTGCAGGGGCCAGTGAGATAAGTGTAATTTATCGCCCTATTTATTTCACCTTCTACTTCTACCAAGAGTTCTTGCAGCCCCGGGCGCTCCTCTAGAATCTCTAATACCTTCCCCTTCCTTAATCTTATCACATAATCTCCCCCCAATAAATCGTCTGAAATAAATTAAGGGGATTATCGCTTTTTTGCACTCCCCCATTTTTCTAGGATTTCGCTGATAGAATAAAATTCTGCTAGTATATGTATTACTATTAAGAAAATCAGTACTCCTATTTTTACGTAAAAAGCCCCGCACCAGGCTATCATCGTTCCCAAGGATACCCCCAGCACGTTAGACCCCACATCTCCCATCATCATCAATTCCCTGGAATCATAGAACAAAAAGATCAAAACCGAGGCCACGAGCGGCAGAAAATATAATATTAAATCCTCAAAGCCTTCCCGGAAAAAATATAAAAGTAAAGGAGCGGCGGAAAATAAAAAAAACTTGCAGGCTCTGCCGGGCCTCAAATCCATGAGATTTAGCAAGTTGGTCGAAAGCGCAATAACTAAAGTGTCAACTATTATCTCAGGTCCAAAATCGTTTTTTCTCACGGACAAAAATGCAGCTATGCAAAGGCCCATGATGGCCTTCACATTTCCGGTCGTTATTTTGCCCCGTAAAAGTTCCGAAAAATGTCCCTTTAAACCTTTAACTTTGCAAGTTCCGTATACGTCGTCCATCAGGCCCGAAAAACCTATGCATACGGCGGCCAGCATTGCGTATTCTACAATACCTCCATCATACCTATAAAAAGTGGAAAAGATCCCAGCCAGGATCAATACGATAACAAAGACAACACCGCCCGCCGTGACTATCTCTCTGTTCCTGTAATTTATCTTTTTAACCGCTCTTTCCCATTTTCGAAAATTTTCGAGGAATAGTATGGTCGTTATCATAGCCAAAAGGGTCAAGGCCAAAGTCCTACACCTCAGGTATTATTTATTAACCAGACTATCAGTTTGTATTTTCCAATTATTGTATCTATGTTGTCGATGTAATACAAACTTTGAGTGTTAGATAGGTCTAGAGGCGATAAATTGGAAGGTTGGACGACGGCGACGGGTTTTTCATCGCTTATTCTCCTCGCTATAAGATTGGGATTTTGATTCTCCTCCGTCCTCAATACTACGGCAAAATCGCATAACTTTATTGTCGCATCATCAAATTCCTTATTAGAGTCGGCTAAGATTTTGTAATCCTGCACAACGGCTCCGGCGGCTTCGAGATATTTGATAATTTCCTTTGCATCGCCCTTATTTCCAAGTTGCAGTATAATACCTTTTTTACCAGTGAGGCTCCCTCTCAGCAAAGTCTCAAAGCTTTCTTCGAGAAATTCATTATCTTTATTCTGTTTTTCCGCCAGCAATTTTAACTCTTTATCCATCAATCTGGTTGTCTCTTTCATGACGTTGTAACTTTTTTCTAGTTCATCTATGATGGCTTTTTGCTGCTCGATCAACAGCTTATCGCTATTGGCTGTAAACCCGACGGCTATACCTATTCCCAAAGATATGAAAACCGCAATGAGCAGTATGGTCACGTGTTTGAAATTGAACAAAGGGAATCACCTCTAAAAAAAGCCGATCATCATCCTCACTCTAATTAAGAAAAGCCTGATCAGGTGTCGAACAACTGGCGACGCAGCACTGATTATTAAAAGGGGAAAAACAGCTGATGCCAACAGAGCTGCCAAATAATTTCGTTTTATCCTACTTCGGTAAAGTTTGTTAACACCTTTAGCGTCTATTAATACATGCCCTACTTTTAGGCGCACCAAGAAGGTGCTGGCCATCCCCTGCCGTCCTTTTTCTAAAAAATCCACTGCATTCGTGTGAGTGCCTACCGCTACTATCAAGTCGGCGCCGCTGTGGTAAGCTAGTAGCAATGCCGCATCTTCGCTGGTTCCAGCCACCGCCATGACTTTGTATTCAAGGCCTAGTTGTTTCACCCGGTCAAGCCCCGGCGCCCGGCCGTCCGGATAGGCGTGAACCACTATTTCCGCCCCGCACTTTAATCCCCTATCGCTTATACTATCCATATCCCCCACTATAATGTGGGGTTTTAAACCGAATTCCAACAAGGCATCGGCTCCGCCATCTACTCCGATAAGTATCGGTTTTATCTCTTCTATGTAAGACTTCAATGCCAAAATATCTTCCCGGTAATCCTTGCCGCGCACCACGACCAGGACATGCTTTTTTGACATATCGGTTTTGAGCCTAGGTACAGCATAATCGGACGACAAGATTTCTTTTTCTCGCTTGATGTATTCTAGGGTATTTATGGCAAATCTTTCTATTTCTCTTTCGTAATTGGCCCTGGCTTCTTCGTATTTAATTTTGATAAATTCTTTATTTATGAGCACTCCTTTACAAAAAAATTTCCCATTTACGATAATATCCCCGTCGGCCTTGATCTTTATCAAATCCCCTTCCTGTATCAGGTCAAATAGGCTTTCATTAGGGACGTCTACCACGATTTTCCCGGCGTCGAGAAGTATTTCCGGCCCCTGATTTAAAAATCTCCCGCTGATCGAAGGTTGAAAATTAACGATACCCCTTACTTTAGCCTTTACGAGTTGCCTCGCAGCAACTTCATCCACATCCCGGTGATAAAGGACTGCTATATCTCCCGGCTTTGCCCGCTGTATCAATCTTTTTGTCTTTTTATCGACCACAGCCTTCCCCACAACGTATTCGGCCATTCTTGCGGTCCCTTTCAACAAGATATTTTTGCGGTAAACCTGTTCTTATTATCTCCAGTAAATTTTTTTTTACACAATAAATAAAACACCTCCCGCTAGTTTTTATCAAACTAACAAGAGGCGTTCGAACAATAATACTCAAGATATAGCTTTTTGCTCCATTCTTATCTTATCCGAAATCATGGCTATAAACTCGGAATTGGTGGGCTTTCCTTTGTCTTTTTGAACCGTATAGCCGAAAAGATTGTTGATTGTCTCAACGCAACCTCTGTTCCATGCCACTTCAATGGCATGCCTTATGGCCCTTTCGACCCTGCTCGGAGTTGTGTTGTATTTTTTTGCGATAGTAGGATACAGAACCTTGGTCACCGCTCCTAAAAGTTCCACGTCGTTGACTACCATCGCAATGGCTTCCCTCAAGTAAAAGTACCCTTTGATGTGGGCCGGTATGCCGATTTCATGAATGATGTTGGTTATTTCCATTTCCAGATTATCCCTGCGTTTAGAAATTTGGGGATTTGTACTTTTAACGGACTTTTGCAGTGCAGTTTTGCCGTCCAGCTCGCGGATGCGTTCGGCTAAAATTTTTAAATCAAAAGGCTTGACAACGTAATAGTCGGCGCCCAAATTTAAGGCCTTTTGAGTAATTTTATCCTGTCCTACCGCAGACAGCACGATGATTTTAGGTTTTCTATCAAAATTTGCCAATTTTTCGATTACACCAAGTCCATCGAGATTCGGCATAATTATATCGAGAACAACTACGTCCGGATTTAGCTCCTGAATTTTCTCCAGGACCTCCAACCCATTATGAGCTTTGCCCACTACTTCTAAATCTTCTTGCGTCGAAAAAAATTCTTCCAGAAGATCGCAAAATTCTTTGTTGTCATCTGCTAAAAGGATTTTCTTCTTCTCTCCCAACTAGGCGACCCCCCTATGCCCTTATAATTTTATATTTTTGTATATTCGACAATTGTTGGTATTATCCTCCTATAATTCCATAAATTACATTAATTTTTGTTTACTTGTCGTTCATTTTTTAATTTCGATATTTCTCCTAACATCCATTCGGCAAAAACTCCATAACCTCGCGAAGGATCGTTCACAAATACGTGAGTTACAGCTCCTATGAGGTAGCCATCTTGAATAATTGGACTTCCGCTCATTCCCTGGACTATTCCACCAGCTTTTTCCAATAGTCTCGGATCGGTTATTTTTATTATCATCCCCTTTGTACTAGGGTAGTCCTGTTTTACAATCTTCTGAATTTCTATTTCAAATTCTTCTATTTTTTCCCCCTCTATTACGGTCAAAATCTTAGCCTTTCCTTCGTGGGCATAACTGGAAAGCCCCACCGGAATTTCGCTGATGAACGGATTTACAACAGGCTTATGAGCTTTTCCAAAAATGCCGAAGGGCGTATTGGTCAGAATATTGCCTATCACGTCCTCTTCGTCCACAAAAATTCCCCTTTTTTCGCCCGGTACGTTTTTCTTTGCCGGTACTATATTTGATATGCTCGCTCTGATTATTTCTCCCTGGCCGACTTCAACTACTTTGCCCGTGTCCGAATCCGATATAATGTGCCCTAAAGCGCCGTAATACCCGGAGTTTGGATCGTAGAAGGTAAGGGTTCCAACGCCCGCCGCTATATCGCGAACCCATATTCCTATTTGGAATATACCGTCTTGATTTTGTACCGCGGAAAGCCTCGTATTATAAATCTTGTCGTTCCTTTTTACAGTAAGGTCTATTATTTTATCTTCGTCGTTATTTATTATTTCGGACAGCTCATCCGCATTATGGATTTTCTGGCCGTTTGCTTGAACGACCGTATCGCCAACTTGAATCCCTGCATTTTTTGCAGGATAATGCGTTTTTCCGTTTTTGTCAACCACCGAGGCAATTCCGACTACAATTACTCCGTCAGGTCTCAACTTTACTCCGATGGAGTGGCCCCCTGGCACAACTTTTATTTCGGGCAGTACTTCCAGTTTGACCTTTTTTACAGGAATGACTCCGAACAGGCGAAATTCCAAATCGTGAGTTCCTAAATGATTCGACCGAATGGACAGGGGATTTCTTAAATTAACGGAAATCTTATCCTGCAAGTTGTTGCCGTTAATCGTCAGTGAATTTTGGTTCTTTGTTAAAAGCTGGATTTCCAGGGGTATACCAAAATTTATTATATGTTCCCTACCTGCAATTATCTTGACGCTA
>QGUT01000190.1 GCA_003242255.1 Bacillota bacterium | reverse complement strand
AAACTCCTGATTCCCCAACTCCGGATTGTTGTATATCTCGTCGGCCACTTCAAAGACTTCGTCTCTTATACTGTCCAGGAATCGTGCTATCCTGTCTTTTAATTCCATGGTGATCGAATCTACCCCCTTTACTACGATGAATAAATATAACTTATTATATTTAATTATAAATTTTTTGCTGTAAATGCAATAGCATTAAGGCTAATTTTACCGTTGCCGAAGGACCCGGCCGCAGCGCCTTATTCGCCATATTTCTCAAGTTTTTCGAGTTCTTTTATAACGATTTTTTTACCCTCGATGTGAATTATTCCCTCCTTTTTTAACCTGTTCAAACCCCTGGTAACCGTCACTCTGTCGCAACCTATCAGGTTTGCTATATTTTCGTGAGTAAGGGGCAGGTCGATGAGGAAGCCGTTTTCCGTAGGTTTCCCCTGCTGGCAATACAGCCTCAGCAAAATATCGCACAACCGGCCCAGGGAATTTTTGAATATAAGGTCGCTCATCTGCATTAGCACAATCCTAAACTTCCGGCACATGCTGTGGGCTATGTATTTGTAAGCTTCGGGGTTGCTTGCAAGCACCCTGTCCAGATCATCCTTAAAAAATACTGAGATCTCACAAGGCTCCATGGCCTGTCCCACGATCAAATCCTTTCCACCGCCCAGATAAGCAAATTCCCCGAAAATTTCTCCCGGCTGCAGTATGTAGAGGATCTTTTCCCGGCCGTTTTTTCCAAAGACCGATTGTTTTACCCGGCCTTTTGTGACTATAGCTATGTAGGGCTTGTCGGTTCCGACTTTCACTTCTTCACCTTTGTTGAATGCCTTTCGTTTGCCTCCTTTTGCCATGTCCAGGAAAAAATTTCTCATATTTTCCTGCTTTTTAACATCAAAGACCTGTTTGTAATAGTCCCTCATAGGCTCTCATTCCCGCAGCGATTTTTTAATTTATTATACCAAAAAAGCAGGTACCATATGGTACCTGCCCAGCTCGGAAGGACAAAAAAGGCGGGCTTTCCTTGCCCGCCAGCTTTTGTTTTCGAGTTCACTGGATTGACTGTTCAATGGCCACAGTCAAAGCCTTTACTATTTCGCTCAGGCCCATCGCCGGGGTGTTCTTTTTGTCGACGACCTGCTCAAAGAGGTAAGGCACGTGTATGAAGCCGGCTTTCATCTCAGGCCTTTTTTTAGAGGCGTAATAGAGCAGTCCGTACATCACATGGTTGCAAACGTAAGTCCCCGCCGTGTTGGAAATCTCTGCGGGTATTCCCTCCTTTTTTATGGCCTCTACGATTCTCTTTATGGGCAGCGTGGAAAAATAAGCGTTTTCGCCGTCGGGGAATATGGGCTGGTCCACCGGCTGATTTCCTTCGTTATCCGGTATGCGGGCATCGTCCACATTTATCGCGACCCTTTCTACCGATATGGCGTACCTCCCTCCTGCCTGGCCGACGCTTATCACCACATCGGGCTTTTCCTCTTCGATGGCCTTAAAGAGCAAATCCAGGCTCTTGCCGAAAACAGTGGGAAGTTCTTTTACAACCACCTGGGCCCCTTTTATTTCTTTAGGCAGCAGTTTTATTGCTTCCAGGGCCGGGTTTACTTTTTCCCCGCCGAAAGGTTCAAATCCCGTCACTAGAACCTTCATAATCTTCCCCCTCCTTTAAAATGCCAGCATGAGCATGAGGATTATGTGTATGACCAGCATTGCGATGCCCACCGGAATCTGCTTTTTAATAATCATGTATTTGTCCTTCAGTTCCAGGATAGAGGCCGAAACGATGTTGAAGTTCGCGGCCATCGGAGTCATGAGAGTGCCACAATATCCAGCCGTCATGGCCAAGGCCGCTGCGATGGCCGGATCGGCCCCCTGATTGAGGACCAGAGGTACCCCCACCCCTGCCGTTATGACCGCAAAAGCTGCGAAGGCGTTGCCCATTATCATGGTGAAAAGCGCCATCCCTACGCAGTAAGCCACGACGCCCAGCACCACGTTATTGCTGGGGAACACAGCGCTGATGCCATCTGATATGACATCGCCCACCCCTGCCGCATTGAAAAGCGCTCCGAGGGCCGCCAGCAGCTGGGGAAGTATGGACGAGGGCCCCACCTGATGGAGGAGCCTGCCGCTTTCCCTGCCGACTTCGCTGAGAGTCGCCTTCGTGATGACGAGCGAGAGCAGTAAAGCGGCGATGGCGCCAATCCCTAAGCCCACCAGACCTCCCAGGCTGGTATACTGGGCCACCCCAAAGGCGGCCGCTGCTATGGCCAGTGCTGGAATGAAGAGTTTGTCTCCTATTTCCCCTGCTTTTCGCTCCCTGAATTCCGCCGAAGAGGTACTGAATCGCCCAACTTTTACTTTCTTAAACGCCGCGAGGGCTGCTAAAACCAGTATCATCAGCCCTACCACATTTTTGGGGATGTACTTACCGAAAGCAAAAATCACGCCGAGGATAAACCAGAATAGTGACGTCCCTGTTCGGCTCTCCTGTTCCTTCCCGAAAAAAGCGCAATACGCGGCTATGAAGCACACGACGCCGCACATGACGTAAAGAATCTCCAGTAGCAAATCCTGCACAGTATCTCCCTCCCTCAAGCTCTGGCTTTTTTGCGTGCGAGTTTTCTGTCAAAGCGCAGGAACTGCACCGCTGAAACGAGCACAGCGATAATCGCAACAGGGATCGAGGCTTTGGCCACTGCCAGGGCCTCCACGTCAAACCCCAATTCCTTCAGCACTCCCACTATGAGCAGAACTCCTCCCGATGCGACGAAGACGTTTTGCCCGTAGAAATTTCCGTAGTTTTCTGTAGCCCCTGCCAAGCCTTTCAACTCTTCCATCTCTTTTTCGTCCAGTTCGCCGTAATTATTTTTGGCGGCTCCCTCAGCCATCGGGAGTATCAGGGGCCTGATGAACTGCACGTGTCCGCCCAACCTCAAGCTCAGAGCCGAGGCCAGGGTCCTCAGGGCCGTATAGACCATAAGCAACCTGCCAGGGG
>QGUT01000039.1 GCA_003242255.1 Bacillota bacterium | reverse complement strand
GCGGGAAGTTTGATCGAAAGGGAGGTCTCCGGGGACGGCAAAAAAGCCGTGACTTATTTTAAAGTTTTAAAGCGCCTGAAAGACCACACGGTGCTGGAAGTAAGCCCCCTGACCGGCAGGACCCACCAGATCAGGGTCCATTTGAGCCATTTGGGTTACCCTATAGCCGGCGATACCCTGTACGGGGGGAAAAGGGATAAAATCGGAAGGCAGGCCCTGCACTGTGCCCAGATGTCGTTTTTCCATCCCGTAAGAGGAACTAGGGTGACCTTAAAGGCTCCGCTGCCTTCGGATATGTGCGCCCTCATGGAAGAAGCCGGTTCTCTTGACAAAGAAGGGGTGAAGTGATATTTATTAAGATAGGATTTTAGCACTCTCCCATTGAGAGTGCTAATTTGAAGAGGTGCTTGACGGATGTTGGACGATAGGAAAATAAAGATCCTGAGGGCCATAGTAGTGGACTACATCGCTACCGCCGAGCCCGTGGGATCGAGGACTATCGCCCGGAAATACAGGATGGGGATAAGTCCGGCCACAATACGGAACGAAATGGCAGACCTGGAAGAGCTGGGTTATCTCGCCCAGCCTTATACGTCGGCGGGGCGTATTCCTTCCGATAAAGGTTACAGGTTTTACGTGGATTTTCTCATGCCCGTTGTTGAACTTACCGAAAAGGAACTCCTTCAGGTGAGGCAACTGTTTAAAAAACGGATAAAAGAACTGGAGGATTTAATCGAGGAAACCAGCAAGGTTATATCCAACCTTACCAATTACACCTCCATCATCCTGGGGCCCCAGCTTCACGAGAGCAAGCTAAAGCACGTGGAAATTCTGAAGCTGAGCAAGGGGAAAGGGCTCCTGATTATAGTCACCAATTACGGCACGGTAGTTAACCAGATTGTGGAAATTCCGGAGAACCTGACGGAAGCCGACCTCACGCGCATATCCAACTGGTTCAACCACCACCTGGTGGAAAAGACGGTGGATGAGATTACGCCGGACTATGTGAAGCAGATAAAGCGCGAGATGAGGGAGTACGAGATGACCCTGGACTCCTTCGTGCGCTTGCTCATAGAAAGGCTCAAAGAAGCAAAGGAGAGCGTAAAAGTCTTTGCCAGCGGGAGTTCCAGGATGCTGGATTTCCCGGAATTCAAGGATGTGGAAAAGGCGAGGAATTTCCTCTCCCTTATAGAAGAGGAGGATTTCATTATAAGGGTGCTGAAGTCCACATCGAAGCCCAATCAGATAACCATAAGCATCGGGAACGAAAACCCCTGGAAGGAACTGCAAGAATTCAGCATAATTACCAGCAACCTGACGGCAGGCGGGAAAAACCTGGGTATCTTTGGAGTGATAGGTCCCACCAGGATGGATTACTCCAAGGTAGTGTCGATTTTAAACAAAGTCACAAGTTACCTGAACGAGGCCCTTTCCACTCTGATTTAAGGACGGGAGGTTATTGTATTGAATTTTAAAAACGGCAACAGCCAGGAAGTCGACGAAAAATTTGCCGCTTTTTTGACCAACGCCAACGCTATCAGAGCAGTAGCGTCGGCGGTGGAAGGAACTATAGGTCCCAAAGGCCTGGACATCATGCTGGTGGATAGATTCGGAGAGGTGACCATCACCAACGACGGTGTGACAATATTGAAACTGATGGACATCAACCATCCTGCGGCGAAGATGCTCATAAATATCGCAAAAGCCCAGCAGGAGGAAGTGGGAGACGGGACCACAACCGCTACCATAATGGCCGGAACGATGGTGTCGGAAGGAGTAAACCAGATTTTAAGAGGTGTACCGGTAGCTAAAGTCATCGAAGGAATAAAGTACGGGGTTAGGAAAGCTCAGGAATTACTGGCTGCCAAATCCATCCCCGTAAAAGGCATAGATGATCCGGCTTTAAGGGATATAGCTTTTATCGCCGGCAGGGAACACGAGGACATAGCCGAATTGGTGACCCGGGCGGCGAAACTCGTCGGAGAGGAAAAGTTAAAGGAGAAAAATTTCAAGCTCAGGGACATAGTGATGGCCCGCGAGGGAGCGAAAAACGAGGTTTTTCTGGGCGTGATCGTCGACAGAGAAAAGGTAAACAAGCAGATGCCCAAGGAAGTAGAGGACGTCAGAGTAGTGGTGATAGATGACGCCTTAGAGCCGGAGCAAATAGAAGAGGAGGCCCTGGGCACCGAATCCGGTTTTGCCAGGTACATGGCCCTTCAGGAGGAATTCAGGGAAAACCTCAAAAAATTGATAGATCTCAAGGTGAACCTGGTCCTGGTGGGCAAAGGCATATCTGCGGAAGCGGAAGAGATGCTCACCGACGCCGGCGTGATAGCGCTGGCGAGGGTTTCCTCTAAGGATTTGGAAAAGGTTGCCGAGCATACCGGCGCCAGGATAATGAAAAAAGTGGGGCTTAAAAAATCCTTGGACGAAATCAAAAGTTACATAGGTCGCGCAAAAAAGGCGTACGAGGACGAAAAGCTCGAACACTGGAGGCTGGAAGGCGGCGAGGGCAAACCCATGGCTACCATCGTGGTTGGAGCCGCTACCGCCGAGATAGTCGGCGAAAGGGAGAGGATAGCCAAAGATGCGGCGTCGTCCTTGCAGGCAGCGGTAAGAGGGGGGGTGCTGCCTGGCGGTGGTGCCGTGGAGGTAGCGGTCGCCAGGGAACTGGAGCGGGAAAAGGAAAAACTCAAGGGAATGGCCTCGTACGGGGTCGATTGCGTCATAGCGGCTTTAAAACGTCCTCTGTCGCAGATTGTTTACAACGCCGGTTTCAACCCCCTCGAAAAGCTGGAAGAAGTGATTTACACCCAGGCCGAGAAAAACAGCGATGCGATAGGAGTCAATTGCGATACCGGGGAACTCGCTGATATGGCAGAGTTAGGGGTCCTTGATCCCGCTCCCGTTAAAATCCATGCGATTAAAGCGGCAGGTGAAATCGCCCAGGCTATCTTGAGGATTGATACCATCATCAAGAAGCGGGATGAGGGTTCTGCAGCAAGGGGAAATGCGGAACCGGCAGCCGGTGTGGGCGAAATGGATTTCTAATGCGAGGTGATTAAATTGGCAGAAAAAGAAGCCGAAAAGATTGTCGGCCAAGAACAGGGCGAAGGCGAAGATGAGGACGTCCAGAGGGCCGACCAGTCGACCTGTGATTCCGACGAATCCAATAAGGAAGAGGAGCTGAAGAAGGCCCTGGAAGAAAAGGAAAAGGAAGCAGCTCATTACAAAGAACTATGGCTTAGGGCCTTGGCCGACTACGACAATTTAAAAAAGAGGACTCAGAAAGAGATCGAGAACATCCAGCTTTATGCGGGAGAACAGTTGATAAAAGACATCATTCCCGTTCTGGACAACTTCGAGAGGGCTATCGACTCTGTCGAAGATAAAGAAAGCGCGTTCTACAATGGGATTAAGATGATTTACAACCAATTGAAAGGGGTCATGAAGAAGTACGGAGTAGAAGAAATCGAAGCTCAGGGCAAGCCCTTCGACCCCAAGCTGCACGAAGCCATCATGACGGTAGAATCCGAAGAATACGAGGACGAAACGGTAGTGGAGGTCCTGCGAAAAGGTTATACATACCACTCGAAAGTCATAAGACCCAGTCTTGTCAAAGTAGCAAAAAAATAGCGGAGGTGGCGTAATATGGGCAAAATTATAGGTATAGACCTTGGCACTACCAACTCGGTAGCCGCGTATATAGAAGGCGGTCAGCCAGTAATAATACCCAATGCGGAAGGTTCGAGACTGACGCCATCCGTCGTGGCTTTTACCAAGGACGGCCAGCGACTGGTGGGACAGATGGCTAAGAGGCAGGCCATACTCAATCCCGACCGAACGGTGATATCGATAAAAAGGCACATGGGCACCGACTACAGAGTAAACATAGACGGCAAAGCTTACACTCCTCAGGAAATATCGGCCATGATTCTGCAGAAAATAAAACAGGACGCCGAAGCCTATTTGGGGGAGAAGATCACCCAGGCAGTCATCACCGTGCCGGCTTATTTTACCGACAGCCAGCGCCAGGCTACCAAAGATGCCGGCAGGATAGCCGGGCTCGAGGTCCTGAGAATAATAAACGAGCCGACGGCAGCTGCTCTGGCTTACGGGCTCGATAAGGAAAATGACCAGACCATCCTGGTTTTCGACTTGGGCGGCGGTACCTTTGACGTATCGATCCTGGAACTGGGCGATGGCGTATTCGAAGTAAAGGCCACCAGCGGCAACAACCGGCTGGGGGGCGACGATTTCGACCAGAGGATAATAGACTATATAGCCGAAGAATTTATGAAGGAGCACGGCATCGACCTCAGGAAGGACCGCATGGCCCTGCAGCGGTTGAAGGAAGCGGCCGAAAAGGCCAAGATCGAGCTTTCCAGCATGCTGGAGACCACTATAAGCCTTCCCTTCATCACCGCCGATGCCACCGGGCCCAAGCACATCGAAATGACCCTGACCAGGGCCAAGTTCGAAGAACTCACCAGGGACCTGGTGGAAGCCACCCTGGGCCCCACGGAGCAAGCCTTGAAGGACGCCGGACTGAAGCCTGAAGACATAGATAAGGTTATACTGGTGGGCGGATCGACGCGCATCCCGGCGGTCCAGGAAGCAATAAAGAGATTTTTAGGCAAGGAGCCGCACAAAGGCGTCAACCCCGACGAAGTTGTGGCGATGGGGGCCGCCATCCAGGCCGGCGTGCTGGCAGGTGAAGTCAAAGATGTGGTCCTCCTCGACGTAACTCCTCTTTCCTTAGGCATAGAGACCCTGGGCGGTGTGTTTACAAAGATCATTGAGAGGAACACAACCATCCCGGTCTCCAGGAGCCAGATTTTTACCACGGCGGCCGACAACCAGACATCGGTGGATATCCACGTGCTGCAGGGCGAAAGGCCGATGGCTGCCGACAACGTCACATTAGGCAGGTTCCAGCTCACGGGCATACCGCCGGCTCCCAGGGGCGTGCCGCGCATCGAGGTGAAATTTGATATCGACGTCAACGGCATAGTCCACGTGTCGGCGAAGGATCTGGGGACCGGCAAGGAGCAAAAAATAACCATCACCTCTTCGACCAACCTGACGGAAGAGGAAATCCAGCGGATGATAAGAGATGCAGAAAAATACGCCGAAGAAGACAAGAAGAGAAAGGAGAAGGTAGAGGCGAAAAATAACGCCGACTCCCTCATCTATCAGTCAGAGAAAATGCTCAACGAATTGAAGGACAAGATAAGGCCGGAAGAAGCCGATAGGGTGAGGAAGGAAATCGAAAACGTGAGGAAGGCCATAGAAAGCGACGACCTGGAAAGAATAAAGAAAGCCACCGAGGACCTCACCAAAGCCTTTTACGATATTTCGACGAGGCTTTACAATTCGCAGGGAGCCGGACCCAATCCAGGTGCTAATCCGGGCGGCACGTACACGGGTCAGGCCGGAAACAGTGCCGGCGCCACTAAGGACGAGAAAGTGGTGGATGCCGACTATAGATTCGTCAACGATGAAGACAAGAGGGAGCAAAAATAAAAAGTCAGCCCTTTCGGGCTGACTTTTATTGGAGTGATAGCCGTTGAGCAAGAGGGATTACTACGAAGTCCTCGGAGTCGGAAGGGATGCCACCGAAGAAGAAATAAAAAAAGCGTACAGGAAACTGGCCCGGCAGTACCACCCGGACGTCAACAAGAGCCCCGATGCGGCCGAAAAATTCAAGGAGATAAACGAGGCATATCAGGTGTTGAGCGATCCCCAAAAGAGGGCCATGTACGATAAATTCGGCCATGCAGGCGTCGATCCCAATGCCGCCCAGGGGGGATTCGGCGGCGGAACTGGCGGATTCGGCGATTTCGGAGATTTTGGGGATTTCGGCGGTTTTGATTTCGGGAAAGACATTTTCGGCAACATTTTCGAAAACTTTTTCGGCGGGGGCTTCAGCGAATCGAGGAAAAGTGGGCCCGTTCGCGGCGCCGATATAAGGTTCGACCTTGAAATAACTTTGGAGGACGCCTTTTTTGGGGCCGAAAAGGAGATAGAGCTTTACCGCATCGAGGCATGCTCTAAGTGCGGCGGCACTGGAGCAAAGCCCGGCGGATCAAAGACCTGCCCTGTCTGCGGCGGCAGAGGCCAGGTGAGGCAGGTGCAGAATACACCTTTCGGAAGATATATAAGTATTACCACTTGCACGAGATGCGGTGGAAATGGTATTGTTATAGAAGATCCATGTCCTGAATGCCACGGCACCGGAAAGGTCAGAGCTTCGCGCAAAATAAAGGTGAAGATTCCTCCGGGAGTAGATACCGGTTCCAAACTGCGATTGGCCGGGGAAGGTGAGCCGGGAACGAGGGGCGGCCCTGCCGGCGACCTTTACGTGGTAATCCACGTAAAACCCCACAAGCTTTTTGTGCGGCAGGGCGATGACCTGATCTACGAAGCTCCTATATCCTTCGTGCAGGCTGCTCTAGGTGCGGAGATAGAAATTCCAACTCTCGACGGAAGGGCAAGATTGAAAATACCCGAAGGAACCCAGCCGGGCACCCGGTTCAGGATAAAAGGCAAGGGGATGCCCCGCCTCAGGGGTTACGGGCGCGGCGACCTGCACGTGAGGGTGGACGTGGTGGTACCAAAGAAGCTCACTGAAAAGCAGAAGGAATTGCTGAGAAAGTTCGCTGAACTAAGCGGTGAAGACGTAAAACAGCCCCACAAAGGGCTTTTTGATAAGATGAGGGACGCCTTCGGCGTTTAACGTAGGAGGAAAAAAATGAAATGGTTGGAGATTAAAGTAAAAACTTCCACCGAAGCCATAGAAGCCATAGCCAATATCTTCTACGAAGTAGGCGCTGCGGGAGTTGTCATCGAAGATCCTAAAGATCTCTTAAACCGGGAAGAAAAGTGGGAATATGTGGAAATCCCCGATGGTATCGATTTCGAGCAGGCGATCGTCACGGGGTACCTGCCCGAATCCGATGAGGCCAATGAACTTTTGCAGGAGATCGGGAGGAGAATCGCCGAGCTCCCAAAGTTCGGCCTCGACTTGGGGAGCGGTGAGATGGAAGTATCCTACGTAGAAGAGAGCGACTGGGCCAACGCGTGGAAGGACTATTACCAGATACTGCATATAGGGGAGAGATTGGTCATCAGGCCCTCCTGGCTGGATTACGAGCCGAAAGCCGGGGATGTGGTGATAGAACTGGATCCTGGAATGGCTTTCGGGACGGGTACCCATGAGACCACGGCCATGTGCTTAGAGCTCCTGGAAAGATATGTGGAAGAAGGCCAGATCGTGATCGACGTGGGATGCGGTTCGGGGATACTCTCCATAGCAGCTGCCAAATTGGGGGCGGCCAAAGTGCTCGCCCTGGATAAGGACGAGGTGGCAGTGAAAGTTGCAGAAGAGAATGTGGAGAGAAACGGCGTAACTCAGGTGGAAGTGTTGAGAAGCGACGGATTAAAGGAATTGAACCTCAAAGCAGACCTTATAGTTGCCAATATAATAGCCGACGTGATAGTAGAGATAGCTGCCGATGTGGCTCGAAATTTAAAGAATGGCGGATACTTTATAAGTTCAGGGATAATCAAATCCAAAGAATTCACAGTCCATAGGGCTCTGGAAGAGGCGGGCTTTGAGGTAATCGAGAAAATGGAAAAAGGCGAATGGATAACCTTCGTGTCCCGGCGGCGTTAAAGGGCAGAGAAGTGGGTGAGAGGCGATGCCCCTTTTTTTTGTTCAGGGGAAAATGGATTTAAACGACGTGATAGAGATCGTCGGCGAGGATGCCCATCACATAGCCAAGGTCCTGAGGATGGGAAGAGGCGATGAACTCAAAATTTCCAACGGTACCGATACGGTGTGCAGGGCAAAAATACTCGAAGTGGGGCCTGGCGGCAAAAAAATAAAAGCCGGCATAATTGAAAAAAATAATTTTGAGGTAAAAAATTTGCACATAACGCTGTTTCAAGGCGTGCCCAAGGGCCAGAAATTCGATTTTATCCTTCAGAAAAATACCGAACTCGGGGTGGCCGAGTTCGTTCCCGTCATAACCGAGCGCACAGTGGTGGAATTGGATGGAAAAAAGATAAGGAACAGGACCGAACGATGGCAAAAAATAGTAATCGAGGCCTCGAAGCAGTGCTTAAGGCCTGATTTGCCCAAAGTGCACGAGCCGATATATTTTGACGAATGCCTCGACACTTTTAAAGATTATCCGCTGGTCCTGCTTCCTTGGGAAAAAGAGCGAGAGATTTTTTTAAAGCCTTTTTTGTCGTCCCTGCCGGAGAAGGTCGGGAAAATAGGGGTTTTTATAGGGCCGGAAGGAGGATTTTCCGAAGACGAGGTAAAGAAGGCAAGGGAAGCAGGGGCGGTAACGGTGAGTCTCGGAAAGCGGATTTTGCGGACCGAAACGGCGGGGCTCCTGGTCAACTCCGTGTTGATGTACGAATTTGGAGATTTTGGGGAGGCGGTTGATTAATTCTCATGCCGAAAGTAGCTTTTTATACATTGGGGTGCAAGGTCAACCAGTACGAGTCGGACGCCATGGCAGAACTTTTCAGAGAAAGGGGCTACGAACTGGTTGATTTCGACGAAGTGGCAGATGTGTACGTGATAAATACGTGTACTGTGACCAACGAGGGAGCGCGAAAGTCAAGGCAGGTAATAAGGCATGCCATAAGGAAGAACCCTGATGCTACGGTAGCCGTAGTCGGGTGCTATCCTCAGATGAACCCTGGCGAAGTTCTCAAGATACCGGGGGTCGACGTGGTAGTGGGCACCAAAGACCGGCACAAGATAGTGGACCTGGTAGAGCGGGCGAAAAGGGATAAGGCCAGGATCGTGGATGTAGAAGATATAATGAAGGTCAGGACTTTCGAGGAAATAGCTTTTAGAGGTTACCGGCAGCG
This sequence comes from Bacillota bacterium, assembly GCA_003242255.1. Lineage (GTDB taxonomy): Bacteria > Bacillota > Thermosediminibacteria > Thermosediminibacterales > Thermosediminibacteraceae > Fervidicola. The sequence goes on along the minus strand of QGUT01000039.1, from coordinate 3,485 downwards.
CACCAGGGCTTTTTTAAAAATTCAGGAAGGGTGCAACATGTTCTGCTCCTACTGCATCATACCTTACGTCAGGGGTCCGGTCCGCAGCCGGCCTTTGGAGAGTATCTTAAGAGAGGCAGAGAACCTGGCTGAGGACGGTTTTAAAGAGATAGTGCTCACTGGAATCCATCTCGGGCTTTACGGGGCGGATTTTAAAGAGGGTCCGGACCTTTCAGAAGTGGTGGAAGAGCTCTCGAAAATAGAAGGCATAAAGAGAATTCGATTGAGTTCCATCGAAGCCATGGAACTTACCGATGAATTTGTATTGAAACTGGCGGAGATCGAAAATTTCTGCCATCATTTTCACATCCCACTTCAGAGCGGGAGCGACAGGATACTGAAATTGATGAACCGGCGCTATACCACATCGGAATTTGAGGAACGGGTTGAATTCATAAAAAAAGTCATGCCCGATGTGGCCATAACCACCGATGTGATAGTGGGCTTTCCGGGCGAGACCGAAGAAGATTTTGAAGATACGCGCAGGTTCATAGAAAAGATAGAATTCAGCCGGCTACACGTGTTTAAGTTTTCGCCAAGGAAAGGGACTCCGGCGGCCAAAATGCCCGAGCAGGTGCCGGCCGAATTGAAGGAAAAGCGAAGCCACGAACTCCTCTCATTGAGCAAGAAACTCGAAAAAAATTTCCGAGAAAAATTTGTCGGTAAGGTCGTAGAGGTTCTCTTTGAGGAAAGGGATAAAGACATGTACTTCGGCCATACCGGAAATTATATAAAAGTAGGAGTGCCTTCCGGGGAAGAGCTGAGGAATGAGATTTTAGAAGTAGAGCTGATAAGGGATGAAGACGAATTTATCCTGGGAACATTAAAAAAAATTGAGCAGTAGAAGGAAAATCCCGGTCGAGTGTGGAATAATTCCATGTAGATTTAATGGTGAAAAGGAGGTGGGACGGTGGAATGCATTTTCTGCAAGATAGTGAAAAAGGAGATCCCGGCCGCTGTGGTTTACGAGGACGAGGACGTGCTTGCTTTTAAAGATATTAATCCTCAGGCGCCCATCCATCTCCTTATCATCCCCAAAAAACACCTGGGTTCTATAATGGAAGTTGATGAGGAAAACAGCGATGTAATACCGAAAATTGTAAAGGTTGCGCAGAATCTCGCCAAGGAGAATAACATAGATAAGAAAGGTTTCAGGTTGGTCGTAAACACGGGGGACGATGGAGGCCAGACGGTACATCATCTGCATTTCCACTTGTTAGGCGGCAGGTTCATGACCTGGCCTCCAGGTTGATATGGGCAAAGTTCAAATTGATTAATTTTATTCAATATAAAAGTATGCGTGGGGGGAGGGAGTAGAGGATGCCAGAAGTGCGCGTAGGAGAAAACGAATCCATAGACAACGCGATAAAGAGATTCAAGCGGATGTGCCAGAAAGCCGGTGTGCTCTCTGAACTCAGAAAGAGAGAACACTACGAAAAGCCCAGCGTCAGAAGGAAGAAAAAGTCTGAAGCGGCACGCCGTAGAAAACACCGGTAATTTCGAGGAGGTAAAGGTCCATTGTCCATTAAAGAAAAATTGAATGAGGACTTGAAAAGAGCCTTGAAAGAAGGCAAAAAGGAACGCCTGTCCGTCATTAGGATGGCAAAGGCGGCTATTATAAACGAAGAAAAAGCTCGCATCCACGAATTGAGCGACGACGAGGTCGTAGAAGTCCTGTCGAGGGAAGTTAAAAAGAGAAAAGATGCCAAGGAGGAGTACGAGAGGCTAGGGCGCGGCGACAAGGCCGAAGAACTGCAAAGGGAGATTGAAGTTTTGCAGGAATACCTCCCCCAGCAGCTTAGTGAGGAAGAATTGGAAAAAATAATTAAAGAGACCATAGAAGAAATTGGCGCCAAGGATTTGAAGGACTTAGGAATGGTCATGAAAGCAGTTCTTCCTAAAGTCAAAGGGAGGGCTGACGGCAAGGCCGTAAATGCCCTGGTGAAAAAGCTACTTCAAGGCTGATGTAGATAACCCGGCAAAAGCCGGGTTATTTGTTTTTGGCCGAATCTCGATTTTGTAATTAAAAGTAGCTTTCAGGAATAAATTTTAAAGAGAAATTATTGTAGAGAGAGATGCTTTATGAAAAGGAATCAAAGAGAAGGACTGAAGTCAAAATTTATAGAAGCTCTCGACCTTCCGAAAGATGTGGTCCTCGATATTCCCCGGGTCACGGTTACCGGCAAGGTAGGAGTGTTGGTCGAAAACCACAGGGGAATCGTCGAGTACAGTTCGGAGAAGGTGTCCGTAAACACTTCCGTCGGGCTCCTCATCATAAGGGGGGAGGAGCTCTTTATAAAATACGTGCTGTCGGATGAAATTTTCGTGGAGGGAAAGGTAAAGGCCTTCGAGTTTGAAGAATGACCTCGGAGGGGGAAACGTGCTGCTCATAAAATTGTGGAATTGTCTGCGGGGATATGTTATTATAAAAATAGTAGGCTTGTACACGGAAAGGCTGATAAATCAGGCGGCTTTCCAAGGCCTGTACCTCTGGGACGTGAGGCGGATCGAAGAAAATGCCTTGCTGGCTAAAGTCAGCGTCAAAGGCTTTTTGAAACTCAGGCCTCTCGCCCGAAAGACCAGGTGCAGGATTTATATCTTGCAAAAGAAGGGCCTTTATTTTGCTCTCAACCGATTGAAAAGGCGAAAAGTATTGCTGGCAGGTGTCGTCTTTTTTGTGGCTGCAGTTTACCTGCTCTCATCCGTGGTGTGGAGGGTTGAGGTAAACGTCCAAAATGAAGTGTTGAAAAATTCGGTTTTAAAAGATTTAGAACAATGGGGCTTAAAGCCCGGCGTATTCAAGTACAATCTTGACAAAAAGTATTTTCTTGATAAAATACTCCATAACTATAAAAACGTTTCCTGGGCGGAAATCGAAATAAGGGGCAGCAGGGTAATAGTGGAATTAGTGGAAAGGGATATGCCGCCCGAAGTGGAAGAAGGAACGCCCTGCCATGTCGTGGCCGATAAGGACGGCATCATCTACGAGGTGCTCCCCTTAAGGGGCGAAGCTCTGGTAAAGCCGGGGGATACCGTGAGCAAGGGGGACGTGCTGATATCCGGCCGGGTGTCCCTCACAGGAGGGGACGGGGAAGAAAAAGAGCTGCTCGTGAGGGCAAAGGGCATTGTAAAAGCAAGGGTATGGTACCGAGAGTCGGTGGAAGTGCCCCTCGTCGAAACGGTAAAAACTTACACCGGCAGGGTAAAAAGGGCCTATAAAATAAGGTGGGGCAGCAAAGAACTGCGCTTTCAATTGGGAGATGTGAAATTCTCGAGCTACGAGGAAGAGGACCTGAAAGCGATGCCTGTCCTTCCTCCGGCTCTGGGAAATGTGAGTTTCACCCCGATGCTTTACAAGGAAGTAAGGGAGGAAAGCCGGTTTCTTGGGGTAGAAGGGGCATCCCTGGAAGCCGAAAGAAGGTGGGGGAAAGGGTTAAAGGCTTCCC
>QGUT01000189.1 GCA_003242255.1 Bacillota bacterium | reverse complement strand
CCCAGCTGAGCTACGTCCCCACTTAACTACTCATTCTCAGCTGAGCCATGTCTGCGGCTTTATTGCCGAACGCAAGATTTATTATAACTTAAACTTTGGAAAAATGCAAGTCCTTTTTGCATGAAATGTTAAAAACCGCTTTTAGGCGAGCAGCCCAAAAGCGGTTCGATGGGCAGTCTATTTCACGTAATTTCTCAGCCTTCCGATTCCTTCGATTTCAGCCTCCACCACATCGCCAGGCTTCAGCGCTCCCTTTCCCGGCGGGGTGCCGGTGCTGATCATATCTCCAGGATTCAGGGTCATAATATGGGATACAAAAGACACCAGTTCGGCGACGCCGAATACCATGTTGGAAGTGTTGCTGTCCTGCACCAGTTTCCCGTTGTGGTACATCCTTATCGGGAGACTATCCCCATCGACATCGGTAGCTATGCAGGGACCCACCGGCATGAAGGTGTCGTAACCTTTGGCTTTGGTCCAGGGCTTCCCCTTTTCCATGAAATCTTTTGCAGTGATATCGTTGCCGCAGGTATATCCCAGTATATGGTCTTTGGCTTCTTCGGGCGTAACGCACCGGATCTTATCCTTAATTACCACCACCAGCTCGACCTCAAAATTCAATTCTTTTACTCCCGGTGGGATGACAATAGCATCTTCCGGGCCTATAACCGAAGTGGAAGGCTTTAAGAATATCACCGGCTCAGCCGGCACCTCAGCTCCCTTTTTCTCTATGACTTCACGGTAATTGGTGCCGACGCACACCACCTTGGTAGGTTCGCAAGGGGCAAGGAGTTTCACTTCATTTTTATTATACGCAAAATCCACCTTTTCCCAGTCTCCGAAAATGCTGCCAGTCACCGGGAAAATTTTATCTCCTTCCAGCACCCCATAAGAGGGCCCCTTTCCCGACTCAAAGCGCACAAATTTGGCCATCGAAAACACCCTCCTTTAAAATTTATTAAAAAAAACGCCTGCTTCAAGCAGGCTTTTTTAAGATCATGAGGACACAGGGGGGATTTATCTTTGCACCCTTCCGGATGCATCGCCTTTCATCAGATTTTTTACTTCGCTCAAAGTCACGTGGTTGAAATCGCCCACTATGCTGTGCTTCAGGCAAGAAGCAGCGGCAGCGAATTCTACCGCATCCTGGGACGAATACCCGTTCATCAGGGCGTAGATGAGTCCGCCTGCAAAGGAGTCGCCTCCGCCGACCCGGTCCACTATGTGGATCTCGTACCTCCTGGATTTGTAGAATTCTTTTCCGTCGTAGTAAAGGCCGGACCATCCGTTGTCGAAAGCCGAGAAGCTCTCCCGGAGCGTTATCGCAACTCCTTTCAGGGAAAACTTTTCAAGCAATTGTTTAGCCACTTCCCGATAGCCTTCTTCGCTCAGAACGCCCTTCGTCACATCGGAAGAAGCCGCTTTTATGCCGAAGACCTTTTCGGCGTCTTCTTCGTTGCCTATAGCCACATCCACGTACTCTATGAGGGCGGTCATTACTTCCCGGGCCTTTTCCTGCGACCACAGTTTTTTCCTGTAGTTGAGGTCGCAGCTCACGGTAACCCCCAGTTTCTTTGCCGTTTTCACCGCATCGAGGCATGCCTGGGCTAAATTATCCCCTAACGCCGGCGTTATGCCGGTAAAGTGGAACCACCGGGCCCCTTCGAGGATCCTTTCCCAGTCGAATTCTTCGGGTTTCGCCTCGGAGATGGCCGAGTGCTTTCTGTCGTAGACCACCAGCGACGGGCGCTGGGAGGCGCCTATTTCATTAAAGTATATGCCGAGCCGCTCTCCACCCCGGACTATGTAATCGGTCCGCACGCCGTAGCGCCTGAGGTGGTTGATCGCCGCCTGCCCTACCGGATTGTCGGGAACCTTTGTCACAAAATAAGCTTCTTCTCCGTAGTTGGCAAGGGAAACCGCCACGTTGGCCTCGCCGCCTCCGTAGGTGACATCGAAAGAATCGGCCTGCACTATCCGGAGATAATTGGGCGGCGTAAGGCGCAGCATTATTTCTCCAAAGGTGACTACTTTATTCGCCATAAGTCCTTCCCTCCTTAAAAATTTAATTTGTGCCCTTCGCTTCTTTTATGGCTTCTACAAATTTCCTCGCCGTCTCTTCTACCAGAGCATAGTCGCCGGTCTTGGCTCCCTTCGTCAGTTCACCGCCGACGCCTACTGCCGGACAACCGGCCTTTATCCAATCTTTTACGTTATCGAGGCTCACACCGCCGGTCGGCACCAGCATTGCCTGAGGCAGCGGCCCCTTTACCGCCTTGACAAAAGATGGACCGAAGGCGCTTCCCGGGAACAGCTTCACAAAATCGGCTCCCGCTTCCATTACCTCCACGATTTCTTTCACGGACATGGCTCCCGGCATGGTCACCTTGCGGTAGCGGTTGCAGAGCCGGACCATATCCGGATCAAATATGGGGCTTACGAAAAACTCGGCCCCGGCCAGCATGGCGGCCCTGGCCGTTTCGGCGTCCAGCACGGTACCCGCGCCTATTACGATCTCGCCGTCATTGTAAGCTTTGGCCAGCTCCTTTATCACGTCCAGAGCACCCGGCACGGTCATCGTAATCTCAATGGCCTTGATCCCGCCGGCCTTGACAGCTTCTGCTATTTTTAAAGCCTTTTCAGGATTTTCCGCCCTTACAACGGCTACGATACCGCTCTCGATTATTTTCTTTACTACTTCAAATTTTTCCACCCATAATCCCTCCTTGTTTTGTATTGTAAAACTACGTTTCACATTCTATAAAAAGAATTCTACATCCGATTAGATATTCCTTCTGACTTCCATAAAAAATTTTGTGAAACCCCGCGGAGGAAAGGCCTAAATCGCCTTTCCTCCGCCAGAACATGCATTTATTAAACGACACCGAGCGAGCTTAAATGCCTGCCGATGTGTTCTTCAAGGGCTTCGTAGTAATCCTCTTCGTAGTCTCCTAAAGCATTGTATATGCGGTCTTTGAAAAGGTAATTGCCCCTTTCGTCCTTTGCGGTCAGAATAGAGCCGTATGTTATGTGGAGTATCTGCCGG